>JAISDG010000100.1 GCA_031265015.1 Spirochaetaceae bacterium
GAGACGGGCCGGCCCGAAACCAGGGAAAGCTCCACCCCGTTCCAGTCGGTGTCGCCGTTGTTGTCCACAATCGCCCAGCCCTGGAAAAGGGGCCTGGCCCGGCCCAGATCCAGCCGGTAGGACACCTTCCACACCGGGACGGCGATAACGTAGCCCAGGGACACGGCGCGGTTTCCCCGGCCCGGAAGCCGGACCAGGAGCTTCCTGGTCCTGGTGGTCCGGCTGGCGGATATCAGATCCAGCGCCCGTTTAAGGTCGGCGTTCAGCGCCGGATCCCTGAATGAAAAGGACATGATGTCTTTAAGGGCAATGATCCTGATGCCGTTTCCGGTGGAAAGGGACAGGAACGCCTCCTGGGCGTCCGTTTCCGTCCCGGGCCGGTACTCTACCCCTAGGATACGGCCGCTGATGGGATTGGGGGCGGACACTTCAATCTCCGCGCCCCGCTGGCCGGCAAATATCTCGGCCGTTCCGGGATTGCCGGACAGGTTGATTTCCAGGCTTTGCAGGGTCCGTTCCAGGGTTTCTTCCGAGGGGTAGCTTACCGAAGGGGATCCCGCCGCGGCATCGTTGATCACCAGGGATTTGAGGGCGTCATCCACCGCGTCCACATCGAAGGAAAGAAAAATCTCGGCGTCCCCCGAAAGGGAGCCCGAATGTTCAAAATAGCCCACCCCGGAAGAGAAAAGGGCAATCCGTTTTACCGGCAGTTCCGTTTCCGCCGCGGACCCCGGCGCGCTCCTTTCCTGGGCTCCCGCGCCGAACGCCGCCAGCGTTCCGGTGGTAAAAAGAGCGATTCGCCAAATTCCTGTTTTCATTCTGTCCTCCGTGATCGTGATACGGCCCCCGGGGGGGCCGCGGTTTACCGATGGAACACCGGTTCGTTGGAACAACGGTTTACCGTGTTCCTGCGGTTCGGTGTTCCAGCTTAAGCGTTTTTGTGGGCCGGTCGCACACCTCCGGCGGCCCGTAGTACTGGATTGCCCCCGGAAACCGGTAACAGGTAGCGGCCGCCCAGGTTTCCCGCCGGGAAGCAAAGGCCTTGAAGGGTTCCCCGTCCAGTTCCACCAGGGCCTTCCTGATGACCGGTTTGGAAGAACCGTGGCGCCGTTCCATGTTCATCATCATCGTCAGGGGGATGCCGCCGGGAACCCACAGGTCCGCGGGGGCCGCCAAATTCCTGACGCTGGAAATATACCCGGTAAGGCCCGACGCGATAAGCACAAAGGCGGTAAAACCCAGGGAATAACAGTAATCCGCGTCAAAATTGCTGGGAAAGGCGCAGCGGCCTTCGTAGCCAAAGAAGTGGGCCAGGGCGCTGAACTTGCCCGTATAGGCGTTGATTTTTTTTAGTTCCGTCAGCCTTTTCTCCACCATGCCGATAAGCAGTTTTTCCGTTTCAATCCGGGATACCTGGACATTGCCGTGGGGGTCCCGGTCCGAAAGCAGTTCCCGGGCGATTTCCGGGGGCAGGGTTTTAAAGAAGGACGAAGATTCGTTTGACAGATGGCGGTCCAGCCAGTAAACCTGATCGATAAAGTTGGTAATCGACGTCATCTCCGCGGCATAATCGGCCATCAGGTCGTTCAGTTCCTTGATTAACTTTTTCATTTCCGGAACAAATTCGATAAGCCCCTCCGGAATGAGCACCACCCCGAAGTTGCTGTTTTCCGCCGCCCGTTTGATAACGGACGCGCAGATTTCTTCCACAATTTCGTTCAGGGAAAGCTTTTTTGCCTCCACTTCTTCCGAAATAAGGCACACGTTGGGCCGGCACTGCAGGGCGCACTCCAGGGCGATATGGCTTGCCGCCCGGCCCATCAGTTTGATAAAGTGCCAGTACTTGCGGGCGCTGGCCGCGTCCCGTTCTATGTTGCCGATAAGCTCGCTGTAGGTCTTGGCCGCGGTATCAAAGCCGAAGGACGCTTCGATGTACTCGTTTTTTAAGTCCCCGTCGATGGTCTTGGGGCAGCCGATAACCTGAACCGGTCCCCGGGCGCTGAAGTATTCGGCCAGCAGGGCCGCGTTGGTATTGGAGTCGTCCCCGCCGATGATCACCAGCGCGTCCAGATTCCGCTTTTTTGCCGTTTCCAGGGAAGCGGCAAACTGTTCGGGGCTTTCTATCTTGGTTCGTCCCGAACCGATAATGTCGAAACCGCCGGTATTCCGGTATTCGTCGATGATTTCCCCGGTAAACTCAAGGACCTTGTCTTCCAGGAGGCCGCTGGGCCCTCCTTTAAAGCCCAGCAGCCTGGAAGCGCTGTTTCCCTTTTTTAGGCCGTCGTAGAGCCCCGCGATAACATTGTGTCCCCCCGGAGCCTGTCCGCCGGAAAGGATCACCCCCACCGTTAAGGGCCGGTTTATGGTTTCGTTTTTTCCCCTGGCAAAAGCGGCGATGGGCTTACCGTAGGTATGTTTAAACAGTTCCGCCAGCGCTTCATGATCCGCGGCCGATGTGGTCGGCTCCCCGAAGGAAAGGGCCACTTCCTGTATGTCCCCGGATAAGATGGCGGGTAATTTGGGTTTATAGGTATAACGGGCCTGCTGTAATGCAGAGGTTTCCATAGGGCTGCTCCTTGATTCACAGGGTGATTTGTTTGCTGGGGTAATCATACACAAAAAGAAAGGAAATCTCAAGCGAAAGAGAGTTTACCGCCCAAAAGAATTCTCCATCCGCCCGGAGGAGACTCCGCCGGCGGTGTTAACGATAGTTATTCCATTCATCATCCCAATCCATTGTTGCAAAGATACATTCCTCATTTGCAAACAAACCAGGATACCGCTTAAAAAGATGGGGTACCCGGCCGGTTATATCTGATACAGACTCATCCTCCTTTTCTTTTAATTCTGATAAATTGGGCCAGGTTTTCAGTAACGCATATATTTTATCGTAATTAACAACAACATCCTTAACCGACTGTGCCCTAATCCCAAGGACTGACTCAATGTCTTTCAAAGTAAAACTTGGATTACCAACCACCCTGTAATTACCAACCCTGATTATTACAAAATTTCCACGTAACCTTTCATTAACATTGGTCAATAAAAGCGTTCCTCCGTTCTTTAAAGCAAGAGCTATTTGAAGTTCAAAAAAGTCGTCATCCAGTACGATCTCGGCATGGCTAAGCTCCGGATAGTTCAACATTTCGTTCAGCAGCTCATTTGTTATTTTTGAATAGTTATTTGAAAGATAGGTGCCATAAATGAATACATATATAGGAACGCCAAATAAAACACCATATAAAAACAGTGAAACCGGATTTAGAAGGACAAATAGAATAAACAGCTTCTTTTCCAGTTTCATATGCGTTGTAAAATCTTTTTCCCGTTCAGAAGATTTGTAAGCGGGTAACCCTATTTTTACGAGAGAATAAGAAACCTGTGCCCCGGCGCGGCGGCTTATGTTCCGATGACGGTTCCCAGGAAAGGCTTTCCCTCCAGGATAAGCCGCAGATTGGCCAGATCCCGCCCCGCCGCACAGATAACTTTCAGGCCCAGCCTGGCCGCGTGGCGGCTTGCCACGGGATCAAAGGGGACGTTTTTGCCCGGGACCCATTCGTCCCCCACCAGGGCCCTGAAATCTTCCCAGGAAATGGCGTCTATGGGTTTAGCGGCGGGATCCGTCCGGGGATCGCCGGTATGGACCTGGCTGATATTGGAAAGATTTAACACCGATTCGGCCTGGAAACGTTCCGCCAGCAGTACCGCGTCGTAATCGGAAGAAAAGCCCGGCTTCCACCCGGCGGCCACCAGGACTTTGCCCACAAAGGGGCCGACCTTTGAAGGGTCCACAATAACGTCCTGGGTACACCGGTCTCCCATGATCGCCTTGACAAGCTGGGCGTTAAGCCGGGTAGCCATGACCCCTATCCAGTCCGCTTCCTCATCCCTGGGGGCGGGAACGATCTCCCGGTAGGCCCTTTGCCAGATCCGGGCGGGGCCGCCTCCTCCCACCACCAGGATAAAGCGCCGCTTGTCGTCAAGAAATTCCCCCAGGAGGGAGACAAAGTCCCGTAAAAACGGAACGTCCGCCTGCTCGGGAGCGACAATGGATCCCCCCAGAGAAATGACGGTAACCATTATCTGGGAACACCCGCCCCGGCAGGTACGGCTTTAAGCGCCGGGGCAGCAGCCGCGGGGGCCTTGGAGTCCGGAACGGGAGTGGAGGAGGGGAGATCCGGATATGCCTCCGGAAGGGGTTCCTCGCCGTAACGGTACAGGGTTAAGAGCAGTTCAATATGGGGGTTATCCGCCGAAGGATCCGATCCCAGGGGAAAGAAGTAAATCGGCTCGCCAAAATTAATGGGTATGGAATGGGTTGCGGTTTTGGCCTGCATACCCTTTTCCGGTACGTTAAGCCAGATCTGGCTCTGGGTTACCAGGGCATAATTCCCTTCCCGCAGATACGGGATAAACTGGATATTGATAATAATGTTTTCCCCTACCAGTTTGATGCTGACCGGGCGGCCCGGAATGGTTACCTTGGAATTATAGGCGTTCCATACTTCCTGGCTGTTTTCTTCTATCCGGGTGGTAATCTGCAGTACCAGAGCCTTGTCCTTGAGAGCCGGCAGTTCGTCCAGTAACAGGTCCTGGGCCTCCAGCCCCGCCGCGCAGAACAAGGCGCAGACCAGGACCAGAAGAATCCCCTGGAATCCCGCGGGAAGATATTCCCGGCTCATCTGGAACCGGCGCCCCTTGAATAATCCGCGGCCCGGAGCATTTGCGGTTCGCCGGCGTTTTTAAAGGTTTTGTCCGGGAGCCGGATAATCACCATGTCCGGGGAACTTTCGCTTCCCAGGTACTGCAGGAGGGCGGCCATGTCCGAGACGGGGGTCATGTCCTGCATTTCCACCCCAGCCAACTGGGGATCCGGCGCCGGCCGGACCGGCTGCCGGAAGTTGATGAGGGCGGCCATGGCCAGGACCATAATTAACCCCGCGGCGGCCGCGACGGGGAGAGGAACGGATATGGAGCCGGACCAGAATTTCGATCTGGCCCTGCCGGGCCTGATGGCGATGGTCATTTTCTCCCAGACCCGTTCTCCGGAATCTTTGGTAACTTTCTCCGTAATGGAAGGGAAGATCCTTTGCCGGACGGTCCGGTAGGCTTCTATCCGGTCCCGGCACTGCGGGCAGTCTTCCAGGTGCCTTTCAAGCTTTTCCCTCCAGGGGGATTCCAATTCGCCGTCGAAATAAACCGAAAGAATTTGACGATCAGGACACATATTACCCATCCTTACCCGTTCTATCGGAAATACCGGTTCCTGCCCGCTGTAACAGGGTTACCAGCCGTTCCCTTGCCCTAAATACCCGTACTTTTACGTTTCCCTCGCTGATTCCCAGGGACCGCGCAATTTCCTTGTAGTTCAGTTCCCCGTATTCCTTTAATACTAGCACGGCTCGCAGGTTTTCGGGAAGAGCGTTAAGCGCCTCCACTACTTCCTGCCGGGTTTCCTTTTTCAGCAGCTCCGTTTCCCCGGTGGCGCTGGTTCGTATGTCTTCCCGAAAAGCCCTTTGGTACGCCCTTCGTTCCCGGTCCCGCTTCTTTGCGTAGTTCAGCGCGGAATTCTTGACCACCCGGATAAGCCAGTACTTTGCTTCCTCCGCGTTGGGAAAGGACATTTCCTTTTCGTGGTATTTGAAAAACGCCTCCTGGCAGAGATCCTCCGCCGCCTCTTCGCTGCCCGTAATCCTGCAGCTTACCCGGAACAGAATAGGAAAAACCGAAGTATACAAGCGGCGGAAATTTCCGGCGGTCCGGGGATAAGCCGGGGCGCTGCCCGGATTATCCCGTCCTTCCTCTACCCGCTCTTCCTCCGGCACACTATCTATCCTTGTATTCGAAAACAATATTCTTCCCCAATTGGTTACATTATAGTGGCCCCAAGGCCGAATGTTGAGCCTGCCGGCTTAAATCCGCCGCCAGGTGGTACCGGATTTCCCGTCTTCCAGGATGATACCCTTTTCCCGTAACCCGCTGCGGATGGTATCCGCCAGGGCAAAATCCCCCGCCGCCTTGGCCGCGGCCCGCCGGGCGATCTGTTCCTCCAGTTCCGGGTTTTCTTCCCGGCTCTTATCCGCGGACAGGTCGTTTTCCAGCCCCAGCCCCAGGACCCGGTCCATCTGCAGGGCCGTCCACAGCGCTTCCCCCGGAGCCGCGGTATTGTCCCGGAGGAGGCCCCAGAGTTCCGACAGGGCCCGGGGGGTGGAGAGGTCGTCGTCCAGGGCCCCGTGAAAGGCCCCGAGCCGTTCCAGGAGGGGAGAGCCGGCGGCGGGTTCCCCGGGCCGGGCGGAAGCTGCCAGGGAACGGAACTTTTCCCGTAAGGATTTCCGGGAATTTTTGGCGCTTTCCAGGCTGTCCCAGGAAAACCGCAGCTGGCTGCGGTAGTGGCCCCCGATAAGGAAATACCGATAATCCAGCGGATCGTACCCGGCGTCAATCAGGCTCTGGAGGGTCAAAAAACCTCCGGCGCTTTTGGACATTTTCCCCTTGTCCAGGACGAGGAATTCGTTGTGAACCCAGTACCGTACCCAGGGATGCTTTCCCGTGGCCGCTTCGCTTTGGGCTATTTCGTTGGTATGATGGATGGGAACATGATCGATGCCCCCGGCGTGGATGTCGAACTGTTCCCCCAGGTAGCGGATGCTCATGGCCGAACATTCGATATGCCAGCCGGGATACCCCCGGCCCCAGGGGCTGTCCCAGACCAAAGCCTGGTTTTCAAACTTGCTTTTGGTAAACCACAGGACAAAATCCCCGGGATTGCGCTTGTTTTCGTCCAGGTCTGTCCGGGCGCCGGCTTTAAGATCCTCCATCCGGAGCAGGGCCAAATCCCCGTAATGGTCAAAGCGGCTTATGTCAAAGTAGAGGTTCCCCCCCGAGGTATAGGTATAACCGTTGGCCTCGATTCGTTTGATCAGGCCGATCATGTCGTCAATGTGTTCGGTGGCCCTGCAGACGACGCCGGGCCGGATAATGTTCATCCGGGCGGTATCGTTAAAAAAGGCCCGGGTATAGAAGCCGGCGATTTCCAACACGCTTTTGCCCCGTTCCGCGGCGCTTTTGACCATTTTGTCTTCGCCAAAGTCGTCGTCCCCCGAAAGATGGCCCACGTCGGTAATGTTCATCACATGGGTAACCTGGAAGCCCCGTTCCCGGAGGGTACGGACAAGGATATCGTGGGTTACATAGGCCCGAAGGTTCCCAATATGGGCATAGTTGTATACCGTGGGGCCGCAGCCGTAAAAACCCGCCTTCCCGGGTACAAGGGGGATAAATTCTTCCAGGGTACGTCCCAGCGTGTTGTATAAGCGCAGCGGCATGATATAGTAATCCTATGCCCAATCTAGCGGAATTCCTGGAAAATATCAATTCCCGTTTTTCCCGTATCACCGGCGGCGCCGGGGCTTTTGAGGGTACTTTCCGGTTTAACGAACCCATGGCGGACCACACGACCTTTAAAGTCGGGGGTCCGGCGGATCTCTGGATATGCCCCCGGGGGGATACGTTTCCCCGGTATGCCGCTTTGCTGCTGGAAAACGCCCGGTCCGCGGGGATTCCGGTCTTTATCCTGGGCGGCGGGGCCAACCTGGTAGTATCCGACCGGGGAATCCGGGGAATCGTGCTGGATACCTCGGGATACCGCGGATCCGCGGAAGCCGGAGGGGGGCTCTTTTTCAGGGCCGGAACCTCCGTGGACAATATGGTGAATGAAGCCGCGGATCGGGGCCTTTCGGGACTGGAATTCCTGGCGGGGATGCCCGGTTCCGTGGGGGGCGCCCTTTTTATGAACGCCCGGTGTTATAACCGGGAAATGTCCGATGTTGTTGTCGAAGCGGAGGCGCTGGACCGGGGCGAAAGGGTACGGATCCCCCTTAAAAAAGAAGCCTTTGAGTACAAGAAAAGCCCCTTTCAGGGAGGGGACGCCCTGATCCTGGGGGCGCTCTTTTCCCTGGAACCGAAGGATCCCCGGGTAATCCGCGCCGAAATGGAACAATACCGCCGGGACCGGGAAAACAAGGGACATTACCGGTTCCCCTGCGCCGGATCGGCCTTTAAGAACAACCGGAGTTTCGGGAAACC
>JAISDG010000158.1 GCA_031265015.1 Spirochaetaceae bacterium
CAGGTGTCGTTGCGGCGCCTGCGGTTATCGGCTAACTGCAGCCTGTAGTGCTCCCGCAGGTGTCGCACTTCATGCAGGTGCCGTTCCGTATCATGGTGAAGGAACCGCAGCCGGGACAGGGGTCCCCTTCGTAGCCCTTTATCCGGGCCTGGGCGGCTTGCCGGTCCGCTGCTTGCTGCGCCGCGGCTTGCTCCGCCGGGGGCCCTTCCCGGTCCGCGGGCCGGGCCGTATCGTGGGCTGCGCCGGTGGCGGCGCTTCTTACGCGGCCTCCGGCTTTGCCGTGGCCGTGGGGCCTGGCCCCGGGTATTCCCGGGGGCTCCCGGAAGGCCGGGGCGGCGTCTTCCCGGGT
Source organism: Spirochaetaceae bacterium (assembly GCA_031265015.1). Classification (GTDB taxonomy): domain Bacteria; phylum Spirochaetota; class Spirochaetia; order Treponematales; family Breznakiellaceae; genus JAISBN01. The sequence goes on from JAISDG010000158.1 coordinate 350, forward strand.
ACCGGTGGAAAGAAGGTCCTCGGGTTTTACCTGGCCCAGATCGTTCCGTTTCAGGTAGCTGATCGCCAAATCCCGGAAGATATAATCGATGACGCTGGTAGCCATCTTTACATAGCTGTGCCCCTGGACCGTACCGTTGGGCTCAAAGCGGCTAAAGGTAAAGGCGTCCACGTATTCTTCCAGGGGCACGCCGTACTGCAGCCCCAGGGAAACGGCGATGGCAAAACTGTTCAGGAGGCTCCGGAACGCCGCCCCTTCCTTGTGCATGTCCAGGAAAATTTCCCCCAGCCTGCCGTTGTCGTATTCCCCGGTCCGGATAAAAATCGAGTGGCCCCCTATTTTTGCCTTCTGGGTATACCCGGAACGGCGGTTCGGCAGGGTCTGCCGCCGCCCGCGGACGTCGGTCCGGCGGCGGTCAAAGCGGACCGGCGCCGCCAGATCCTTCTGCAGGGCCAGGATCGTGTCCGCCAGGGGATCCGCGCCGGGGGCAAAGGCCGAAAGGGGCTGGGACAGTTTCGAGCCGTCCCGGTACAGGGCCACCGCCTTCAGGCCGCTCTTCCAGGCCAGCATGTACGCTCCCTTAACGTCCTCATAGCCCGCGGAGTTGGGCATGTTGATGGTCTTGCTGATGGCCCCGGAAATAAAGGGCTGGACCGCGGCCATGATCCCCACGTGGGCCTGCCAGGGGATGGACCGGCGGCCGTTTTTCCCCGAAGGGGTGGCGGTGTCAAAGACCGGAAGATCCCCGGCTTTCAGGATCGGCGCCCCCTCCAGGCCCATGGCGCCGCAGGCGTAGAGTTCCGCTTCGGCAATGTCCCCCTCGCCGTACCCCAGATGCTTCAGCAGGCTAAAGCCCGGCAGGGACCAGGTTGCTTCGGGAACGCCCAGGTCCCGCTCCACAAAATCTTTCCCCAGGATCCAGGGGTTAAAAACCCCCTCCAGGGAGAGGGCGTTCTCCACCGCCCCTTCCGCGGCTTCCAGGGCCCCGGGGGTAAAGCCCTTCGCCGCCAGGCTTTCGGGATTAATCACCGGCGCGCCCTTCAGGGTTTTGTGCCCCGTGGCATACGTGGTGATCGCCCCGATCTCGCTTTTTGTATACCCCAGGGCTTCCAGCGCCAGGGGCACGGACCGGTTGATGATCTTGAAGTATCCTCCCCCGGCAAGCTTTTTGAATTTGACCAGGGCAAAATCAGGTTCCACCCCGGTGGTGTCGCAGTCCATCAAAAGGCCGATGGTCCCCGTGGGGGCGACGGCGCTGACCTGGGCGTTACGGAAACCGTGGGCTTCCCCCAGCTCCAGCGCCCGGTCCCAGGCCTGCCGGGCGGCGTCCAGCAGTTCCCCGGGACAGGCCGCCGGATCAATCCCCCGGGGGAGGGTATGCAGGCCCTCGTAGTCCCCGGCCGGGGCGTTGTACGCCGCCCGGCGGTGGTTGCGGATCACGGCGAGCATGGCCTCCCGGTTTTCGCCGTACCGGGCAAAGGTTCCCAGGGCCGCGGCCATCCGGGCGGACTGGGCGTAGGCCTCGCCGGTTAAAAGCGCCGACAGGGCCGCGGCCACTCCCCGGCCCCCGTCCGAATCATAGGCCAGCCCCATCACCATCAGGAGGCTTCCCAGATTGGCGTAACCCAGGCCCAGGGTCCGGTACTGGTGGGAAAGCTCGGCAATCCGGGGAGCGGGGAACTGGGCCATGACAACGGAGATTTCCAGGATGGTGGTCCAGATGTCGATGGCGTGGAGGTATCCTTCTATATCGAAAGCTTTTTTCTTCCCGTCATAGAGCCTGCCCAGATTGATGGACGCCAGGTTGCAGGCGGTATCGTCCAGGAACATATATTCCGAACAGGGGTTGCTGGCCCGGATTTCGCCCCCCGCCGGGCAGGTATGCCAGTCATTAACGGTCGTATGGTACTGGATCCCCGGATCGGCGCACTGCCAGGCGGATTGGGCCAGCCGGTCCCAGAGGGAACGGGCCTTGACGGTTCTGACCCGCTTCCCCGATACCCGCTCGGTCAAATCCCAGTCACCGTCCGCTTCCAGGGCCTTCATAAAATCATCGCTTACCCGGAGGCTGTTGTTGGAAGACTGGCCCGATACGGTATTATAGGCCTCGTCGTCCCAGGCGGTGGAAAAGACCGCCGTCTGCGGATCATCCCCCTGCTCAACGCGGCGGAGAAGCTGGTACAGGTAGGCGGGGGTCAGGTGATCCGTCAGAGCGGCCCGGAGGGCCGCGGCCAGGTCATGGTTTTTTTCCGCCGAAAAGGCGTCCGCCGCGGGCCCCCGGAAGGAGGAGATCGTTTTTTTTACCGCTTCCAGATGCTGTTTGATCACCCGGGAGCCGGTTACCATGGAAGCGGCCTTATGCTCTTCCTGGGCTTTCCAGTCGATGTACTGTTCCACATCGGGATGATCCGCGTCCAGGATGACCATCTTTGCCGCCCGCCGGGTCGTGCCCCCCGACTTGACGGCCGACGCGGACCGGTCCCCGATTTTCAGGAACGACAGCAGCCCCGAGGAAACTCCCCCGCCGGAAAGCTTTTCATGGGAGGCCCGGAGCCGGGAAAAGTTGGATCCCGTGCCGGAACCGTATTTGAAAAGCCGGGCTTCCCTGGTTACCAGGTCCATGATGCCCCCGTCGTTGACCAGATCGTCTTCGACGGAAAGGATAAAGCACGCGTGGGGCTGGGGCCGCTGGTAGGCGCTGCCGGATTTTTCCGCCCTCCCCGTGGCGGGATCGGCATAGTAATGCCCCTGGGGCGGGCCGTCGATGCCGTACACCGCGTAGAGCCCCGTGTTGAACCACTGGGGGCTATTGGGGGCCGCCACCTGGTGGGCCAGCATATAGCAGGTTTCGTCATAAAAGGCTTTTTCGTCTTCGGGGCCGTCAAAAAAGCCGTTCTTCCGGCCCCAGTCCAGCCAGGTATAGGCCAGCCGGTGAAAGACCTGGCGGGCGTCGTGTTCCGCGCCGTCGTCGGGAAGGTCCCGGCCCGGATCGCCGGGAGGGAGGCCCCGGCCGGAAGGCGGCCGTTCCACGGACTCCGTTCCGGCGGACGCCCGGTCCAGCCAGGCGTAGCGCCTGTCCCCGGGGACCCCGGCCTTGCGGAAGTACTTCTGGGCCAGGATGTCCCCGGCGATCTGGCTCCAGAAACCGGGGACAATGACGGTTTCTTCCTCAAAAACAGCCTTCCCGTCGGGATTGCGGATTTCGCTCCGCCGTTTTTCCCAGACAATATCCCCATAGGGCCCCGATACGGGGTCCGTAAAAAAGCGCCTCACGGTCATAGTTCCCCACCCACATCACCATAAACTACGCTACCGGTGTGGTAGCCGGCTAAAACATACACCATATAGAGGGCCGCGTCAAGGATTCGGCCCCGGAACGGGTACTTCCCGAATTCAAACACAGACCCTCACGGACAGAACGGGCAAAACCGCCCCGGGAACTCCAAAAGTAACGATTAAAAGACTTCTTTTGGGGATTAAAAGAGCTCTTTCGCGGCTAAAAGAGCTCTTTTCGCGATTAAAAGACTTCTTTTCGGAATTAAAAGACTTCTTTTCGGAATTAAAAGACTTCTTTTCGGAATTAAAAGACTTCTTTTCGGAATTAAAAGAGCTCTTTTCGGAATTAAAAGAGCTCTTTTCGCGATTAAAAGAGCTCTTTTGGTAATTAAAAGAGCTCTTTTCGCGTCTAAAAGAGCTCTTTTCGCGGTCCGGGGTAAAGAATTTAACCACGGACCACTCGGACAGACACGGACCTGTCGTTTGAAATCTTTGCTTTTGTCCGTGTTGGTCCGTGAGGTCCGTGGT
>JAISDG010000189.1 GCA_031265015.1 Spirochaetaceae bacterium
GAACGGCGATTATGTGTATATCCCGGGGATCAGGGCTTTGATAAACGGGGAACGTTCTTCCGCGGAAGCGCTGATCCTCCGGCCCGGAACGGGGATTTCCGGCGAACCAACGGCAGTTGCCGCGGCTGCCGCGGCGGTGGAAGCGGCGTCAACAGCGGCTGCCGCCGCGTCAACAATAGCTGCCGCGGGAACTTTTATCCTGGCCGCGCCGGAGCTGAACGGTACAGAGCGGGAATTGCTGCTGGCCGGTTCCCTCATCAATTATAACCGGGACAAGTGCCGCCGCCTTTCGGGGGGCCGCGATGGGGAATAACGCCTCCGGGGGGCAGCTGCCGTTCCCGCTGCGGATTTTACAATGCGCCCGGGATAACCTGAAACCGGCCCTGACGACTATCCGCTTCCTCCTCTTCATTATGCTTCCTGTTTCCTTTGCGGTCCTTATCATGGAGGCGTCGGGACTGCTGTATTATGTGGCCAGGTTTATGGACCCCCTGATGCGGCTCCTGGGGCTTCCCGGAGAAGCCGCCCTGGCCTACCTCAGTTCCGTTTTTATGAACATTTATTCGGCCATTGCGGTGATACAGACCATGACCCTTTCGGGGAAGCAGCTCATCATCCTGGCAACCATGTGCCTGGTGGCCCACAATTTTTTTGTCGAATGTCTGGTGATGAAAAAGACCGGATCCCGGCTGCGCAAAATCGTAGTGCTGCGGGTTTTTAATTCGTTCCTGGCAGGATGGATACTCCGCTTTATTGTTCCCGAAGGAAGCGGATCCTTTACGGGGATTATGGCCTTCAAGGTCACGGAATACCCTCCCGCCATAGGCCTGAATATGGAACGGTTTCTGGCGGGCCTTTTCCCCTGGTTTGTTGATTCCCTGGTTCTGATTTTACAGATATTCCTGATTGTTTTTGCGGTCATGTTCCTCCAGCGCATCCTGTCGGAATTCGGCCTGGTGAAAAAACTGAGCCGGTTTTTTTCCCCCCTGATGGGATTTTTAGGACTTTCATCCAATACCGCCTACGTGTGGATCGTTGCCAATACCGTCGGAGTGGCCTACGGGGCGGGGATTCTTATTGAAGAGGTAAAGGAGGGAAGCCTTACCAGAATCGAGGCGGATCTCTTTAACCATCACGCGGCGATAAGTCATTCCCAGATAGAGGACACCTTTTTATTTGTCAGCCTGGGAGTTCCCTATGTGTGGGCCGCCCTGCCCCGGCTTGTACTGGCCGTCGCCGTGGTCTGGGTGGAACGGGCCCGGCGGGCGATTTTCCGTTCCGGTTTCCGGGTTAAGGTCGTGTAACGGGTTATTTTTTCCTTGTTCCTTCCCGGGTATCCAGGACGCGCCGGAACGCCGATCCGGGCTTTTTGAGTTCCCGGGAACCCCTGGTTATTTTGCAGAGCGACACTTCAAAATTTTTGGCTATTTCCCGCTGGGAGGTTCCGGCATTAAGGGCTTTTACCAAAGCCCAGCGGGCGGCTATGTCGGCGGTTTCCGAAGGGGTTAACAGGCAGCGGAGAAAGGACGCGATTAGTTCGGAATCGGTGGTTTTTGCCAGTACCTGTGAAAGTTCGGTCAGATTTTCCTCCACCCGGGGATCGGAGCTGTTCATAGCAGTTCCAGCAGCTCCCTTGGTTCATGGATAATTCTTTGGGCTCCGGCGGCCTTGAGCGCCGGTACGTCCCGGTAGCCCCAGCTTACCCCCAGGGCATGGCAGCCCGCGGCCAGGGCGGTTTTTATATCCGTCCCGGAATCCCCCGCAAGAATCGTATCCCGGGGGGTCACGTCCAGTTCGGAAAGCAGTTCCCATACGGCCGCGGGATCGGGTTTGGCGGGAATATCCGGCCTGGCGCCGCATGCCTGTTCGAAGGTCCCCGGAGGGAACAGAAAGGCTATTTCGGCGTTGAGCATCCTGTCGGGTTTATTGGAAAGGGCGGCGCATTTTATCTTTTTCCGTTTGAGCTCCAGGAGCAGTTCCCGGATGCCCGGATACACTTTCGTAAGGCGGCGGGGAGTTTCCGAATAGATGGCAATGGCCCGTTCGGCCAGCTCTTTCACCAGCCGGGGGTTTTCCGGGCCCGGAGGCAGGGCGTTCATCACCAGGGCGTCTATCTCCCTGCCCTGCATTTTCAGGTATTCCTCCGCCGGGGCCGGGGCAAAGCCCCGTTCCTCCAGGGCTTTGTTAATATGCAGGGTCAGGTCGTCAATCGTGTCGGCCAGGGTTCCGTCCATATCAAAAATGACGCACCGGTAGTTCATGCCCCCATTGTACTACAATATGGTCGCCCCAAAAACCCCTGCTGGAGGAGGATGCCGGTTTTTGGATCACCCTTGCGTTCCCCGCCAAACCTGCGCCATAATCAAAGGCATGGAGAACCTGTGACCTTAACCATTGACCTTGTCGATTCGGGCGCGCTCAAGCTCCTGCGGGACCTGGAAAGCCTCAACCTTATCCGGGTAAATCCCCCGGAAACCGCCGCGCCGGAAGGCAGCCTCTCCAAACGGGATCTGTCCCGCCGGTTCGCCGGGGCTCTCCGCCTTTCCGCCGAAAAATACGCCGCTTTTCAAAGCGCCCTGCAGGAGGGCCGCTCCGAATGGGAACGGGATACTTAGTTTGCTGCGGTCAGGTCATCCAGCTTTCTAATCGCCGTCCGGGAAGCCGGACTCAGCCTGGGGCAACCGCCGAATACGTCATCTCCCAGGCGGGTCATTTGGATGGTGCCGGGGCAGGTGACGGTGGTAAGGGAAGTGCAGTTCCTAAAAGCCATCTCGCCTATCGTTTGAAGGCCTGCCGGAAGGGCAACGGTGGTAAGGGAAGAACAGTTCGCAAAAGCCGCCGTGCCAATGGTTTGAAGGCTTACCGGAAGGGCAACGGCGGTAAGGGAAGTACAGTTCCTAAAAGCCGCCGCGCCTATGGTTTGAAGGCCTGCCGGAAGGGCAACAGCGGTAAGGGAAGAGCAGTTCTCAAAAGCCCCCCCGAATATACGTTGAAGGCCTGCCGGAAAGGCGATGGCGGTAAGGGAAGAGCAGCCGGAAAAAGCATCGATACTTATGCCTTGAAGGCCTGCCGGAAGGGTAACGGCAGTAAGGGAAGAGCAG
>JAISDG010000208.1 GCA_031265015.1 Spirochaetaceae bacterium
AATATAAAAAAGGCCGGATAACCCAGAAGGTCTACCCGGCCCGCCCTTGAGGCATGTCGGAAATATAGTGATTTGGGAGGGGAACTATAGGTCCGACACTTTATGTATCGGTAGAGCCGGTTTTTTCTTTAACAAAACCGGCAAAATAACCGCTTTAGTTCTTGAAAAGCAGTTTGGAGGGATCCTGGGCGGCGCCGTTTTTCCGCAGTTCAAAATGCAGGTGGGGGCCCGTGGACTGGCCGGTGGACCCGACTTTTCCGATAACCGTGTCCCGGCCGACCTTTGCCCCCGGGACCGCGCTGGCGGAGGAAAGGTGGCCGTAGAGGCTTGCCCAGTTATCGGCGTGGGCGATGACGACATACAGCCCGTAAACGGGGTCGCTGCCGCTTTCCGCCACCGTTCCCTCCCTGGCGGCATAAACATCGGTCCCGGCGGGGGCGGCCAGATCCAGGCCGTTATGCCGCTGGGGTTTACCAGTAAAAGGACTGGGCCTTACTCCAAAGGGACTGGTAATGCGGTAGCTTCGCAGGGGAAAACGGAAAGCGGAATTAAAAAAATACGTCCGTTCGGTGGGGGTAAAATCCGCTCCGGGGAAAAAAAGAAACCGTTCCGCTCCCGCTTCTGTCCGGACAGTAAGTATTTCCCCTCCGCTGTCCCGGGAACCGGCGATAAGCCGTTCCAAATCGTTGGAAGGGGATTCGGGAATAAAGATCCCCGGTACGGAAGGGAGCAGTATCCGGCCCTTAAGCGTGTCCGAATGGCTTATCCTGTTCAGGGTAGCCAGGGCGGCGTAGGGAATATTACACCGGGCGGAAAGCCGGAGGATGTCCTCGTCCCCAGCGGGGGTATAGGCGTATATCCGGAAATAGTCCGCCGCTGTTTTCGGGTTTTGCCCGAAAACAGCGCGCCGGGCCAGATCCACATCCGCGACATACTGCTTAAAAACGGGATCCCGGACATCAAGGGTTTGTATGACCGGAAAGGAACCGGCTTCCTGGGCCTCCGCCCGGTACATTCCCGATAACAGGAGGAGGCCCGCGAAAACCGAAAAAACCGAAAAAACGGTTTTAATAATCTTCTGTACTCGCCGGACGGATTGCTTCAAAACTTCCGTTTTGCTGTTTTAAAACTCTGTTTTGCAATTTCAAAACTCTGTTTTGCAATTTCAAAACTCCGTTTTGAAACAGGCTCTGCCTGAAAGGCGGAACGTTTAGCCCGCGGAAATAGCTTCGGCAGGACAGACCGCGGCGCAGGCGCCGCAATCCTGACATTTGGCCGGATCGATCCAGCGGGCGTTGTCTTTTTCGGAAATCGCCTCCACCGGACACTCGCTGTCGCAGGATCCGCAGTTGACGCAGGTATCGTTGATTTTATAAGCCATTGTCTAACCCCCATTGTAAAGATTTTCGGCATTATACCACAGGAAAACAGGGTTTTCAAGCTGACAACGCCGCGGGAACCCCTAAAAAGTTTTATTCCCGGTGGTCTGATGCCCGCCCCTTGGGCCCAAGGGGCGGGGAAGTTCATTTTTTAAAGGTTCCTTATGCTTGCCTGCTTACAATATAATCAAAAAGCAGGGGCGCATCCAAAGCTTTAGGTAAAAACGGATCGATTCCATGGCGGCGGGGAAAAGATCAGCCGGCCAGTTCCGCCAGGGCTTTTTCCCGGGCGGCGATGACCCGGTCGCAGAAGCGGTCAAAGTCAGGGTCCGGTTCCTGGAGTTCCGGGTGGGCAAGGATATGGCCGATGGTGTCACGGATTCCCTGGTCAAACCGGACCGAGGCGCAGAACTCCGGTACCAGCCGCTTAAGCTTGGCGTTGTCAAACACCACCGAAACAGCCTTGTCGCCGGTCAGCCCCCCGGCAAAATCATAATCCGGCGCCGCCAGGGCCAGGAATTCGCTGGACACATGAACGGCCTTAAGAGGCTTGCCCAGCGCGTCCGCAATGGCCTGGTAAATTTGGTTCCAGCAGAGGGTTTCTCCCGAGGTGATCTGCACCGCCTCGCCCAGGGCCCGGCTGTTTCCCATCAGTCCCGTAAAGGCCCGGGCAAAGTCGGAATGGTGGGTCATGGTCCACAGACTGGTTCCGTCCCCGTGGATAATGACCGGTTTTCCTTCGATAATGCGTTTAATCACCTGCCAGCTGCCTTTTTTCCCGTGGACTCCCAGGGGAACCTTCCGGTCGTCATAGGTGTGGCTGGGCCGCACAATGGTAAGGGGGAAGCCGTCCTCCCGGTACCGTTTCATAAGCGCCTCTTCGCAGGCGATTTTTCCGCGGGAATACTCCCAGCAGGGGTTTGCCAGGGGCGTCCCCTCGGTAACCACGTGGGAGGAAAGGGGCTTCTGGTAAGCCGACGCGGAACTGATAAAGATATACTGGGCCGTCCTGCCCTTAAAAAGGCGGTAATCCCGTTCCGCCTGATCCGGGGTATAGGCGATAAAATCCGCCGCCACATCGAAGTCAAGGCCCGCCAGCTGTCCGGCCGCTTCCGCTTCATCGGCAATGTCGCACCTGATATGGTGAAGCCGTGCCGGAATATCCTCCGAAGCCCCCGCGTCGGCATTCCAGGTTTCGGGGGCCCTGTTTCCCCGGTTGAGAAGCCACAACTCCCAGCCCAGGTCCAGTACCCTCCGGCTGATTGCGGCGCTGATGGTCCCCGTCCCGCCTACAAAAAGTGCTTTCATGGAGCTGAGTTTAACAGAAAAAAGCGGAATATAAAAGCGCCCGGCGTTTTTAAAGCCATATGGGACTTATATGGAGGATATTAATGAAACAAGAACAAAGCGCCGGGCAGCCGGAAATACTGTCGCCCCTGAACGATTATGTTTTTTCGCTGCTCTTCGGCGATCAGCGGCATATCAACATCCTTGCCGCCTTCCTGAAATCTGTTCTGGATATACCGGAAGAAGACTATTACTCCCTGACTATCGTTAACCCCTTTCTTAAAAGGCTTTTTAGATCCGACAAGGCGGGAATTGTCGATGTCCGGGTCACAACCAGGTCCGGTATGGTTATCCATGTGGAACTCCAGGTCCATAAAACCGAACACATGCCCAAACGGCTGCTGTATTATGCCGCGAAACTCCTGGTGGAGCAGATCAAGAGCGGCCAGGACTGGGGAAAGCTCCGTCAGGTTATCAGTATTGTGATTTGTAACCACACTTTGTTCCCGGAAGAACCTTCGTATGCCAACGCCTATGAATTCCGTAACCGGCAGACAAATTACCGCTTTACGGATCTTGTCAGGTTTATTATACTGGAACTGCCGAAGCTTTCCAAAAAAGAAGACGGTAAAGTCTGGCCCTGGCTAAAACTGTTTACCTGTACCAGAAGGGCCCACTACGAAGAGCTGGTACGGCGGCATCCGGAGGTGAATATGGCGTTAGGAGTCCTTAAGGAAATGAGCCTTATCGGGCGGTTCCGCGCCCTGGCGGAGGCCAGGGAAATCCAGCGGCGGGATAATGCCGCCCGGATGGAGTACCTGCGGCGGGAAGGCTGGGAGACAGGCCTTGAAGCGGGGCATAGAGAGGGTCTTGAAGCGGGCCGTAAAAAAGGCATCGAAGAGGGTCTCGAAGAAGGCCGTAAAAATGGTCTTGAAGCGGGCCTCGAGGAAGGCCGCAGGGAAGGTTCCCGCCAAAAACAACTGGAAATTGCCCGGAATATGAAGGCCGAAGGGTTTTCCGCGGAACAAATTGTCCGTTTTACCGGTTTGTTCCCGGGGGATATGGAAGCCGGCCTGTAACCTTGGTTCGTGGATTCGGGAGAAATTTTCTGTTAAGTCCCCAAAAGCAGGAATATTTTCCTTAAATTTTTAAAAAAAAGAGCAAAAAGAGTTTATTTTTGGCCTGGAGGCTTGACATTGTGAACAAAAAAAGGCCATTATTGAGATGCATTTAACTTCTAATTAGGAGGACTTATGATGAAGAAACTTGCTATTCTCTTTCTGTTAACGATCTTTGCGGGTTCTTTTGCCTTTGCTATCGACGGT
>JAISDG010000074.1 GCA_031265015.1 Spirochaetaceae bacterium
AACTCCGCATTGACTTCCATCCCTGAATATCCTATTGTTTACCTAGGATTAAAAAGAAATGAGAATATCAACCAAAGGCCGCTATTCCCTGGAAGCCGTTTTGTACATGAGCCTGCTTCCCAGGGACGAATACAGCAGTACCAGGGCGATCGCGGAAAATACGGACATTTCGGAGGGGTACCTGGAACAGCTCTTCATTCCCCTGCGGAAGGCCGGTATCGTCAAGGGCATCCGGGGGCCCCAGGGGGGGTATCTGCCGGCAAAATCCCTGAAAAAAATCACCGTAGGGGAAATTCTCCGGGCGGTGGAGGGCCCCCTGGAACCGGTGGCCTGCGCCGTCAAGAACAATTTCTGCGCCAAGGAAAACAAGTGCCTGTCCCGGACCATCTGGAAGGAGCTCCATAAGGAAATAAGCCGCTGCGTGGATTCGATCACCATGGCCGACCTGGTCAAGGCCTATACCATCATGGACAATCCGGAGTACCAGATATGAAGATTTCCACCAGGGGACGCTACGGTACCAGGCTTCTCATCGATCTGGCGGAACATCTGGATGAAAGCCACGTTTCCCTGGCTTCGGCGGCCGAACGGCAGGGCATATCCCTCCGGTATCTTGAACAGCTTGCGGTGATCCTTAAACGGGCGGGATTTATCCGTTCGGTTAAGGGCGCCTCCGGGGGCTATGTGCTGGCCAGGCCCCCGGAAGAAATCGTTCTGGGAGACGTGCTCCGGGTTTTGGAGGGCGATATGCTGGTGGCGGACCCGGCCGAAAACGGCGCGAAAGAAACCAAACTGCAGCGCTGTATCAGGCTGCTGGTGCTGGATAAACTTAATTCCAAAATCGCCCAGGTTATTGAAAACAAAACCCTCGCGTCCGTGGCCGGGGCCGGTCACGAGACCTATATGTATTATATCTAGGTATTTTTCCCGTTTTGTGATATAGTTTTCTCATGATAAGGATTCTTTCTGCCCATACGTCCGAAATTGACGATGTGCAAGCCGCTGTGGCCGGTATTACGGCGCAGCTTGACGCCGGACAGAGGACGCTCAAAAATTCCGTTGGCCTTGTCAGCTGTTATGCCGAATTTGTCGAATCCGGGGTTGTAGCCGCCCTGGCCGGGGCTCTGCCTTTTCCCATTGCGGGGATTACTACGATTGCCGCGGCTTCCAACAGCGGGCAGGGGGAAATGCTCCTTTTCCTGACCGTCCTCAGTTCGGATGATGTGGAATTTGTCCTGGGAATAACGGATCCCATTTCCGGGGAGGATGAAGCGCCCCTCCGCGCCGCCTGGAAAAAGACCGGGGCAGGGCGGCCTGATAAGGCTGCCCTGATGCTGAGTTTTTGTCCCCTTCTTTTTAACGTGTCCGGTGATTTTATTGTCGACGCGTGGTCGGCAATTACCGGTAATGTGCCGAACTTCGGGACCCTGGCGGTGGATCATAACCGGGACTACCACGAAGCCCGGACCATTCTGAACGGCGAAGCCTACAGGGACCGGTATGTATTTGTTCTGCTCTATGGCAGCATAGAGCCCCGGTTTTTTATCGCCGGTATCCGGGAAGAAAAGGCCTTCCGGGAAAAAGGGGTAGTTACCGCTTCCCAGGGGAACCAGCTCCAGGGAGTAAACGGCATTTCCGTGGCGGATTATCTTTCCGGCCTGGGGCTGGCCAGGGATGAAGAAGGCAAAATCAAGGGAATTAATGCCTATCCCTTTATTCTTGATTATAATGACGGCACCCAGCCGGTTATCAGGGTGATGTTCGCCGTCACTCCCGGCGGTTCGGCGGTCTGTGGCGGCAAAATACCTGTGGGGGCGACATTGACGGTGGGGATCATCGACGGGGACGAGGTGCTTGCCACCTCCGCGGCAATCCTTAACCGGGCGGCGGCCGCCGCGGACGCGGAAAAGGGCGCGCTTATTTTCTCCTGCATAGGCCGGTTTCTTTCCCAGGGTTATGAAAGCGCCAGGGAAATGGAGAAGGCCCGGGAGACGCTGGAAAAGATTCCCTTCCATTTGTGCTATTCGGGGGGCGAATTATGCCCTGTGTACGGCAGGGACGGAACCCTGACAAACCGGAGCCATAACGATACCATGGTGATATGTGTGCTGTGAACGGCGGGGAACAGCTTGAACAGGAATTAGTTCAGGCCCGGTTAACCATCAAAAAACTGCAGAGGGAACTGAACCGGGCTCATGTGTTAATAGAGCGGAACAAGGTTACCGCCGAGGCAAAGGACAATTTAAGCCGCGTTGTTTCCCAAAAAAAATCGGAGCTGGAACATTACATGAGCCTGCTCCTGCAAAATTCCCCCGATATTATTCTGGTTTTTGACCGTGAAGAAAAACTGTTGCACTGTACCGATGCCTTTCTTAAGATAACCCATACCGCCGGTTTCGGGCTTGTCGCGGGAGTTACCTGCCGGCAGATACTGGCCAAATACACGGATCGGGCTTTTTTTAAACAGGCGGGTGAAGCCTACGACCGTGCCCAGAGCAGCGCCTCTGTGGCGCATCTAACCGGAACCATCGACTTCGGGCAGGAGGGTAATTTCCGGGAATACAGCATACAGATAACTTCCATGCAGGATGATGCCGGCAGCAACATGGGGGTTATCATGCTTTTTTTTGATACCACGGAACTGCTGCAGGCCCAGAAAGAAGCGGAAAAAGCAAACAAAGCCAAGTCCGATTTTCTTGCTACGGTGTCCCATGAAATCCGTACCCCCATGAACGCCATTATCGGCATTTCGCAGATGCTGGGGGCAACGGAACTGACCGAACGGCAGCGGGGGTATCTGAAAAATATCCAGGGTTCTTCCACCGTGCTGCTGAACCTGATTAACGATATCCTGGATTTTTCCAAGATTGAGGCGGGCAAACTGGAACTGATCCGCGACTACTTTAAACTGCCGGTCCTGCTGGGCAGGGTTAAAACCATATTTACCCTGTTGTTTGATGATAAGGCCCTTGCCTTCGACTGCGAATTTTCCCGGGAGCTTCCCGAGGTGGTATACGGTGACGAAAACCGGCTGAGTCAAATCCTGTCCAACCTGCTTTCCAATGCCCTTAAATATACCAGCTCGGGCGGGGTTGTGCTGAGGGTGTTTCCCGAAGGGGACCGTATCGTTATCGAAGTGGAAGATACGGGGATTGGCATCAAGACGGAAGCCCTTTCAAAGCTCTTCACCGCCTTTCAACAGCTTGATCAGGTAAGGAACAAGCAGGTTCAGGGAACGGGGCTGGGCCTGGTAATTACCAGGCGGCTCTGTGAGATGATGGATGGCTCCATTTCGGTACGCAGTGAATACAACAAGGGATCGATATTTATCATCCGGCTTCTTTTGCCCCGGGGGACCGAATCCGATCTGCCGAAAGAAAAAGAGCGGATCGCCTTTGTCGCGCCGGGCGCCCGGGTATTGCTGGTGGATGACATTGACATCAACCTGGAAATAGCCGCCTTCGTGCTGTCCGCCTACCGGATACAGCCGGATTTGGCAAAGAGCGGCAAGGAGGCGCTGGAAAAGGTGGCGAACGGTGAATACGATCTTATCCTGATGGACCACATGATGCCCGAAATGGACGGAGTGGAAGCCGTCAAAGCCATCCGGGCCATGGGAGGAAACAACGCGGGAATACCCATCCTGGCCCTGACGGCAAATGCCGTAAGCGGAGCCAGGGAAATGTTTCTGGCCAACGGCTTTAACGGACTTCTTCCCAAACCCATGGACAACGCGGTCCTGGCGGACGCGCTTTTGAAATGGCTCCCCAAAGAACTGATTCTTCATTAAAAAACGCACCTTTAACCGAATGACCCGCATTTAACCGAGATGCGCCTTACACAAGACTGCCCGAAGCGCAGGCAGCGAGGATGCGCCGCTTGACGGCGCCGGAATTGTCCGTTAAACCGGCAAGTTTTTTCCGCATCTCCCGCCGCCCGGAATTGGTCCCGTAAGGGCAGGTACAGGCCGCTTTTAGGATGCCCTGTTCTTCGGCGCAGGCGATGATCTGCCGTTCTTCGATGTAGGCCAGGGGCCGGATCAGGGTAACGGGATATTTGCGGTAGGCAAGCTTGACCGGCATGGCGGACAGCTCTCCCCTGGCGCAGAGGTTCATAAAAAAGGTTTCGACGATGTCGTCCAAATGGTGGCCCAGGGCGATTTTGGTAAATCCCCTGTCCACGGCGTACTTTAACAGTTCCGTCCTGCGCTGGGTGGAACACCAATAGCAGTTCATCTTTCTGCCCGCTTTAAGCCGGCCGATGACGGGTACAAAAAGATCGGTAAAGGGAACGGCCCAGCTTTCCAGTTTTTGGGAGAGGATTGATTTTTTGCAGCAGGCGCAGAAGTCACTGGAGATATGGAGGGCTTCCAGCTCGTAGTTTCGTTTAAGGGCGGATTTAAGGGAAGAAAGAACCCAGGCCATGACGGTGGAATCCTTGCCCCCGGAAGCGGCAATAAGAATACGGTCCCCTTCACGGATCAGTTCCCGTTCCAGTACGGCCTTGGCGCAGAGCTTTCGGACGATTTCGCCGGCGGCGGCCCGGCGGAGAAAGCGGTCAGCCATGCCGGGCCGCCGGTTCCTTTGCCCGGCGGATAACGTCGTTTATTACCAGGCTTGCCAGAATCATCCCCGCCGCGGCGGTGACCGTAACGATGCTGCCGTTGATCACCTTTTTGGAAGAACACCACCCGTCCCCGGCGGAACAAAAGCACCGGGGGGTTCCGCAGAAACTTTCGGACCCTTCGGCCCGGCCCGGCGGTTCATCACTGTATACCACGGTAAGCTTTCCGGTAAAGCCCCGTTTTTTAAGGCCCTGCCGTACCAGCCGGGCCAGGGGGCAGCCCCTGGTATCCCAAATGTCCGCGGTCCTTATCCGGGCCGGGTCCAGCCGGGAGGCCATTCCCATGCAGGAAAAAAGCTGCGGACCCGCCGGGCCGTTCCGCGTAACCGGAGGCTCCGATCCGGCGCAGAGTTCTATCAAGTCCAGCTTGCCGGTCAGGCTGTCGATGGCGTCGATCACATAGCCGGCCCCGCCGATTTCAAAAAGCGGCGCGGTATCCCGGGAAAAAATTTTGTTGAATGCCCGTACTTCGCAGCGGGGATTGATGTCCAGAAGCCGCTTCATCAGTACCGCTGCCTTGGGAAGCCCCACCGTTCCGGGCAGGGCCTGGATCTGGCGGTTGATGTTGGTAACACAGACAGAGTCGGAGTCAACGACGGTAACCCGCCCTATGCCGGAACGGACCAGCGCTTCCGCCGCCCAGCTTCCCACGCCCCCCAGGCCGAAGACAATCACCCCGGTCCGTTCCAGCGCGGCCAGGGCTTCCCTCCCCGCCAGCAGGCTCAGACGGTGAAACTGGGGCGCTTCCCCGCCGGGCGCCTGGCCGTGCGGGGAAACGGTGGAATGATCCTGTCTGCCGGGAAATGGCGTGTCCATGGGAATCCTCACCCTGTTACTATAGGTCCCGGACAATAATTTTTCAATGACGTGCCTTGTCCGCGCAGTAATTCCAAATTCAACCATGGATCACATTGATAGGTGCGGACCTTATGAAGAAATTTACCACGGACCACACGGACAGACACGGACTTTTGGTTCCAAGTTCTTGCTTTTGTCCGTGTTGGTCCGTGTCTGTCCGCGGTTATTTTGAATTCGGAATTACTGGCTTTTAACAAGGGTTGATCCGGTGTTTTGACTGAAATCATCCTTAGCGGATTATTATAATACCATCCTGTAGATGTTTGATATTTTGTCAATCAAAAAGGATGATATTTTTATTATCCACTAAGGACGGGATATGGGGGGCGATAGAGTAAGGTCCATTCTGGCGGGAAATCTCAAGTTGTACCGGAGCCGCCGGAATTGGTCGCAAGCTGATTTGGCGGAAAAATCGGATCTTTCCGTTGTATATCTCAGCGATATAGAACGGGGTAATAAGTGGCCTTATCTTGATACGCTGGTCAAGCTGGCGGAAGCCCTTGAAATGGAAGTTTTTGAACTGCTCAAACCGCAGGATGCCTTATCTGCCGCTACTGCTTCGATTGTGACAAAATTTAGCGAAGAAACGACCGCTATTATTGAAAAATCACTGGAAACTATGAGAAAAAATACTCTCCAATCTTTGACGAACCTTAAAGACCAATACTGCGAACGCAGGGGTGCCTGATACCGTTTCATAAGCGCAAGGCCGGCGGCGCATAAAAAAACCCGCCCCCAGGGGCGGGCTTTTTTATGCCGCGGACAGCGGAGGGATTCCCCGCTTCGGAGCCGGTTTCAAACCCTCGGGGCTTTTCAACCGGCTGTATCTGTGCGGTTGGGGTTTAGTAATCCATACCGCCCATTCCTCCCATGCCGCCGCCGGGCATCGGGGGCGGATCTTTCTTCTCGGGAATGTCCGTGATGGCGCCTTCGGTAGTCAGGAGCAGGCTGGCTATGGAAGCGGCGTTCTGCAGGGCGGAACGGGTAACCTTTGCCGGGTCGATAATGCCGGCCTTGACCATGTCCACCCATTCCATCCTGGCGGCGTCAAAACCTATACCTTTCTTCTCGCCCCTGGCCTTTTCGGCGACCACCGCGCCGTCAACCCCGGCGTTTTCGGCTATCTGCCGGATGGGCTCTTCCAGGGCCCGCTTAACAATCTTGAAACCCACTTTTTCATCATCGGTCAGGCCCGCGGTATCGGCCTTGTCCAGGGCGATGGCGGCCTGGATAAGGGCCAGCTCGCCGCCGGGGACGATGCCTTCTTCAATGGCCGCCCTGGTGGCGGAGAGGGCGTCTTCCACCCGGTGTTTCTTTTCCTTGAGTTCCACTTCGGTCGCGGCGCCCACGTTGATCACCGCCACGCCGCCGGCCAGCTTGGCCAGCCGTTCCTGGAGTTTTTCCCGGTCATAATCGGAAGTAGTGTCTTCGATCTGGGCCTTGATCTGGGCGATCCTGTCCTGTATATCTTTCTGCTTGCCGCCGCCGTTGATGATGGTGGTATTGTCCTTGTCGATTTTAACGGTCTTGGCCTTGCCCAGCTGGGAAATTTCGGTATTTTCCAGCTTCAGTCCCAGTTCTTCGGAAATAACCTCGCCCCCGGTCAGAATGGCAATGTCTTCCAGCATGGCCTTGCGCCGGTCCCCGAAGCCGGGAGCCTTTACCGCGCAGGTCCGCAGGGTGCCCCGAAGGCTGTTTACCACCAGGGTGGAAAGAGCTTCGCCGTCCACGTCTTCGGCAATAATAAGGAAGGGCTTGCCGCTTTGGGCTACTTTTTCCAGCAGGGGGAGCGTGTCCTTCATGCTGGAGATTTTCTTGTCGTGGATCAGGATGTAGACATCCTCGTAAACACTGGTCATGGTGTCCCGGTCGGTGACGAAGTAGGCGGAAATATAGCCCCGGTCAAACTGCATCCCTTCCACAAATTCAATGGAAGTATCCATGGTTTTGGACTCTTCCACGGTAATGACCCCGTCCTTGCCGACTTTTTCCATGGCCTCGGCAATGGTACCGCCGATTTCGGCGTCGTTATTGGCGGAAACCGAGGCGACGTGGGAAATCTCTTCTTTATCTTTGATTTCCTTGGAATTTTTCTTGATTTCCTCCACCGCGATGTCCACAGCCTTGTCAATGCCCCGCTTAAGTTCGATGGGGGTCATTCCCGCGGCCACGGATTTAAGGCCTTCCTTTACCAGTGAATAGGCCAGTACGGTAGCGGTGGTGGTTCCGTCACCGGCTACGTCGTTGGTTTTGGTCGCCACTTCCTTAAGAAGCTGGGCGCCCATGTTTTCATACGGGTCGGCCAGTTCCACTTCCTTGGCCACCGAAACGCCGTCTTTGGTAACGGTGGGGGCGCCGAACTTTTTGTCCAGCAGTACATTCCGTCCTTTGGGCCCCAGGGTAACCTTAACGGCCTTGGAAATCTGCTCAACCCCGGACAGCAGCTTCCGCCGGGCTTCTTCGTTGAACAACAACTGTTTCGCCATGCTCTTTTTCTCCTCTTAAGTAAGTACCAGAAATGGTATAGTATGAATGGATTGAGTTCCCTGTATGGAACCGCTTATAAGATAGCAAAAAGTGCTTTAAAAAGTCAAGAGGAGGAGCATGGATAATGAATAAACTGCGTTTAGGCGTCCTGGGTACGTCGGGACATTACAGCCTGCGGGTAGCGGCCCCCTTAAAGGAATCCCTGCTGGTCGAGCCCTATGGGATCGCTTCCCGGAACAGGGAAAAGGCCGAAGGATACGCCAAAAAATGGGGCTTCCAGCGGGCCTACGGCTCCTATGGGGAGCTTTTGGCGGACCCGGAGATCGATTTTGTATACTGCCCCCTGCCCAATCATCTTCACCTGGAGTATATCAAAAAGGCCGCAGACGCCGGAAAACCCATTCTCTGCGAAAAGCCCCTGGGGATGAACGCCAAAGAAGCGGTGGAAGCCGCGGAGTACTGCGCGAAAAAGGGGGTTCTGGTGATGGAGGCCTTTATGTACCGCTTTCACCCCCAGTGGATCCGGGCGGCGGAGATCGTCAAAACCGGGGAACTGGGGGAAGTTATGGCCACCGCCGGGATATTTTCCTACGACCTCAAGGACGGCGGCAATATCCGCAACATTGCCGAAGCCGGCGGCGGCGGCATCTACGACATCGGCTGTTATACCGTGTCCACCGCCCGGCTCCTGATGCAGGCCGAGCCTTCCCGGGTGGTTTGTACCCTTAAGCGGGATTCGGCCTTTAAAACCGATATTCTGGCCTCGGCGATCCTTGATTTTGGGGAGGGCAGATATTCCACCTTTACCATCGGTACCCAGGTGTACCCCTGGCAGCGGGTCCGGGCGCTGGGAACCGGCGGCACCCTGGCGGTGGAAGTGCCCTTTAATATGTACGGCGATGTCCCGGGCCGGCTCCACGTTACTACCGGGGTAGGGGAGCGGATCGTCGAAACCGAAATTGCCGACCAGTACCTGCTGGAATTCGACGCCTTTGCCCAGGCGGCGGCGGACAAGCGGACCGAAGCTCCCACTCCCGTTTCCGACGCTGTGGCCAATATGGCGGTCCTGGACGCCCTTTTTGCCTCCGCCGCGTCGGGGGGCTGGGAGCCTGTGGCCCGGTATTAGAACGGTGCGGGTAAAGGGGTAAAGGGGTAAAAGGGTAAACCCTTTGGGTTTTATCCCTTTACCCGTACCCGGCGCCTCTGCTTTGCTGCCGGCATCGTTTAAGATACCGGAAAGCCCCCCGGGTTTTTAGTATAGGCCAGGAGTTCCCCGGCGCTCATCAGTTCCAGAAAATGGAAAGTTTCGCTGCCGCCCTTGTTTTCGCTGGTAGTAATCCGGGCTACCCGAAAAACAATCATTTTATTAGTCGGGAGAGGCCCCTTGAGGACGCGGCCGTTCATATCCACCAGAGCGTTAAAGGGTAAGCGTCCCGGTACCTCCTGGACATCCCCCTCGGGGAAAACGATGTAAAATTCCTCCATAAACATAGGATTTCAGCATACCAGGAGGACATATTCCGGGCAAGATCGGAAAAATCCCGTCACTGCTATACAAATGTTAAGAAAAACTCAAAAATAATTACTATTGATAATACTTTTTCTGCTAAACGGGATTGACGGGTGGGATAAAATCCGTAAATAATGGGAGAAAGTGGGATATTTTAGGATAAAGTAGGATAAAGTGTTATGGTATTATTCAGCGGGGATTATCCCGCTACCCTGGACGACAAGGGCCGTATAAGTATCCCCGCCAAATTCAGGGAACGAATTCCCGGGAATACGCTGGTTCTTACCAAGGGAATGATAGAACACTGCGTCTGGGCTTTTACTCCCGAAGACTGGGACAGGGTATCGTCCAAGATAAAAAACGAGGTGAACCTGCCTGCCCGGAAGGCCGATATGCTTTACCACAGGCTGTTATTTTCTACCTATGAAGTGGAAATCGACAGGGCGGGCCGTATTGCCGTGCCCCAGAAGCTCCGGGATTTTGCCGGCCTTACCAAGGATTGTTCGGTAACCAGCGACGGATCCCGCATAGAGATCTGGGATGCCGGGCGCTACCGGTCTTACGAACAGGAAATTGACGAACAGTTGGGGGATGTCCTGAAGGAGACGTCCTTGAACATGTATTAAAAAATACCGATGGAGGGGATGTGAACGTAGTCCATAGTCCGGTACTGCTGGAAGAAACAATACGGTACCTCGCGCCCCGGGAGGAGGGGGAACTTATGATAGACGCGACCCTGGGGGAAGGGGGACACAGTTTCGCTTTTTTAAGCCGTTTTCCCGGCCTGCGGATTGCCGGCATCGACGCCGATCGGGAGATTCAGGCAAAAGCCAGGGAACGGCTCAAGGACTTCCCGGACCGGATACGTTTCTATACCTGCTGGTCCCAGGAATTTTTTGCCGCCTATCCCGAAGATCTGGAAAGGCCCGATACGATTCTTTTTGATTTGGGGATAAGCCTCTACCACTATGAAGAATCCCGCCGGGGTTTCAGCTTCCGGAAAGACGAATACCTGGATATGCGCCTTGATACTTCCCGGGGAAAAACCGCTGCCGAGCTTATCAGCTCCCTGCCGGAAAAGGATTTGGCGGATCTGCTGTATACCTATGCGGACGAACGGTTTTCCCGCCGCATCGCCAGGGCGGTTAAAAAAGCCTCCGTTCCTGTCACCACCACCGGCGCCCTGGCCGGCCTGGTGGCCGCTTCGGTCCCCGCGCCGTACCGCCGGGGTCCCGTTCATCCTGCGACCCGGACCTTCCAGGCCCTGCGGATGGCGGTAAACCGGGAAGTAAGCGGCCTGCCTCCGCTGCTGGAGAACGCCCTGAAGGCCCTTAAAACCGGGGGGCGCATGGGGGTTATCAGCTTCCATTCGGGAGAAGACCGGACGGTAAAGCGGTTTTTCCGGGATAAAAACAGGGACTGTACCTGCCCCCCGGAAGCGCCGATATGTAGATGTGGGGGATTCCGCACCGTTACTATCCTGACCCGCCGGGCGGTGAGCGCCGGGAAAGCGGAACGCCTCAGCAATCCCTCTTCCCGGAGCGCGAAACTCCGGGCGGCGGAGAAAATTCATGAATCCGGGGTGCTTCCATGAAGGGCCGATTTTTTTTCTATATGATGGCTGCTTCCGTTCCCCTGCTGATGGGCTTGTCGGCCTGGCAGTCCTCCCGGTACGGGGATTTGGAACGGGAACTGAAACAGCTGGAAAAAATCCAGGAAGAATGGGTTGAAAACAACAAGCGGCTTATCGCGGGGATCGCTTTTCTTTCGTCCCCCGACAGGATAGAGCATATTGCCCGGGATGAACTGGGGCTGCGGAAAAAACAGCCCGAAGAGGTACTCCAGATTTCCATCACCGGAGCTTCCGGGGAAGAGGACCGGGACGGAACGCCGGATGAATAGGGGCTTTTTGATGGATCACCGCGGCGCCGCCCGGGCCCTGGGAGCCGTTCTCTTTCCCCCGGATGCGGAAGGGGGATTCGGCTCGGTGGCGATAGATTCCCGCAAGGTAACAAAGGGGGCCCTTTTCGTTGCCCTCCGGGGGCTTCAGGACGACGGCCACCGGTTTATTTCCCCGGCTTTTGAAGCGGGGGCCGCCGCCGCTCTGGTAAGCCGGCGGGGGATGGAAGAGGCGGGTTTTGATCCCGGGTCCCTTCCGCCCGGCGCCGCGCTGATTGTGGTGGAAGATACCCTTAAGGGCCTGCAGGATCTGGCCGCGGCCTATCTGGACCGTTTTCCCCGGCTGCTCCGCATCGGGATTACCGGTTCTTCGGGAAAAACGACCACCAAGGAAATAGCCGCCGCCATGATAGGCAGGGAGAAACAGGTAGTGATGAATCCGGGAAACCTTAATTCCGAGACGGGACTGCCCCTGTCGGCTTTCGGGGTCCGGGACCATCACGAAGTGGGAATTTTTGAAGCGGGGATGAACAGGAAAGGAGAGATTGCCGAGCTCGCCGGGGTTCTAAAGCCCCAGATTTCTTTGATCACCAATATAGGGCAGGCTCATATCGGGATGCTGGGGAGCATCGAAGCTGTGGCGGAAGAAAAAAAGGAACTTGTTTCTCGGTTTACCGGCAAAGAAACCCTCCTGCTGCCCGAGGATGATCCCTTCAGGGATTATCTGGCCCGGGACGTAAAGGGGAAGGTTGTTTTTTACGGAGAGAAAACGCTTGAGGCATCGGGAAAGCTTACCGCGATCCATGACCGGGGCCTGGGGGGGACGGAAATTGTCTGGGAGGGGGTTCCCGCCGGTTTCGGCCTTCCCGGCCGGCACAATGTTAAAAACGCCCTGGCCGCCGCGTCCCTGGCCCTGGAGGCCGGCGCCGGGGCGGAGGCTATCCGGGAAGGCCTTGCTTCCATCAGGGGGCTTTTCGGCCGGGGCGAGATACTGCGGGCCGGGACCACGGTGATTCGGGACTGTTATAACAGCAACCCCGATTCGGCCGCGGAAGTTCTGTCTTTCTGCGACAGCCTTAAATGGCCCGGCCGGCGGGTCTACATTATGGGAGCCATGAAAGAACTGGGGGACCATGAAAAAGCGGCCCATGAAAAGCTGGGGGAACTGCTGGCCGCGTCCAGGGCGGACATGATCTTTCTTTACGGAAGGGAGATGATGAACGCCGCCATGGTGCTGGAAGAAAAGCGGGTGTCGTTTTTTTATACCGACGCCATGGAAGAACTGGAAACCGCCGCGGGTAAGAATATCCGTTCCGGGGATCTGGTGCTGCTTAAAGGATCCCGGGGCTGCGCCCTGGAACAGTTAACCGGAACGGTACTGATTGGAGGAAAGGCCGATGCTCCTTGAATTTTTGTATCCCCTGGTCCGCTATTTTACCCCCTTTAACGTATTCCAGTACCTGACTTTTCGGGGGGCCTACGCGGCGCTGACGACCCTGCTCCTCTGCTACCTGTTCGGCCCGCCGATTATTGAAGCCCTGCGGAAGATGAGGGTGGGCCAGTCCATCCGGGACGACGGCCCCCGGACCCACCTTAAAAAAAGCGGAACGCCGACCATGGGCGGGGTGATGATCATCCTTTCCATCGTACTTTCCGCCCTGCTCTGGCAGGATCTGGGTAATTTTAAAATATGGCTTTGTACCGGAACGCTTTTAGCCTTCGGCGTTATCGGCTATGTAGACGATTACCTCAAGGTATCCTGGAAAAATTCCGACGGCCTGCCGGGGCCCGTTAAATTCGGCGCCCAGATAGTGGTGGCCCTGGCGGTGGCGCTGATCCTGTACTTTTCCGGCGGAGAGGAAATCACCTATCTCTACGTGCCCTTTTTTAAGAATCCCGTAATAAATCTGGGGGTGTTCTGGATTCCCTTTGCGGTACTCCTCATGGTGGGGGAATCCAACGCGGTCAATTTAACCGACGGTTTGGACGGCCTTGCCACGGGGCTCCTGATCTGGGTATTCATTACCCTGGGGATTCTGAGCTATCTTTCGGGCCGGGCTGATTTTTCCGCGTACCTGGGAATTCCCCATATCGAAGGGGCGGGGGAGCTTACCGTATTCTGCCTGGCCGCCGTGGGAGCATGCGTCGGCTTTCTGTGGTTTAACAGCTATCCCGCGGACGTTTTTATGGGAGACGTGGGCAGCCTTTCCCTGGGAGGGGTTATCGCCGCGGTTTCCCTGATTATCAAGAAAGAAATCTTAATTCTTATTATCGGCGGGGTTTTCGTACTGGAAGCGGCGTCGGTGATCCTGCAGGTTCTGTTCTATAAGCTGAGGAAACGCAGGCTCTTCAAAATGGCGCCCCTGCATCACCATTTTGAACTTTCCGGCTGGGTGGAAACCAAAGTGGTTGTCCGTTTCTGGATTCTGGGCGGGCTTTTTGCGATTATTGCCCTTTCTACATTAAAAATACAGTAGGAAAACGATGAACCTGCAGCCAGTTATGGAAAGGGCCGGATACAAAAATCCCGCGGATCATCTTTTAACCGCCTCCATTTTGCTCCTTACCGGGATTGGGCTGGTAACCCTTTATTCCGCGTCCTACGCCTTCGCGGATCGCTTCTTCGGAAACAGCCTGTACTTTATTTCCCGTCAGGCCGTACTGGCGGCCCTGGGACTTGTGCTTTTCTTTATGGTTTCCCGGGTGAATATGGAACTGCTCCGCGACTGGATACGGCCCATTGTTATCGGTTCCGCGGTACTCTGCGTTTTAACCTTTATTCCCGGCATCGGCGTTATGAAGAACGGCGCTACCCGGTGGATCCGGCTGGGGGCTTCCACCTATCAGCCCTCGGAGCTGGTTAAACTGGCGCTGCCCTTTTATCTGGCCCATATTTTTGATAAAAAGAGCGACCACCTTGATTCCTTTACCGCGGGAGTACTGCCCCCGGCGATGATCACGGTGCTGTTTTTTATCCTTATCTATTTACAGAACAATTTTTCCACCGCCTTTTTTGTCCTGCTGAACGCTCTGGCCATATTTTATCTGGCGGGGCTGCGGCTGCGGTATTTTTTCGGGGCGGCGATGATCTTTCTGCCCCTGTCGGCTTTTTTCGTCCTGACCCGGGAACACCGGCTGCGGCGTTTTATCAGCTTCCTCTGGCCCGAATGGGATCCCCTGGGAGCGGGCTACCAGGTGCGGGCCAGCATCGTTACCATCAGTTCCGGCGGCTTTTGGGGCAAGGGCATAGGCCAGGGTACCCGGAAGATCGCCAGCGTGCCGGAAATTCATTCGGATTTTATTTTTGCCTCCTTTGCGGAAGAGACGGGATTTATCGGGGTATTCTTAATCTTTATCCTCTTTGCCCTGTTTGCCTTTGCGGCGTACCGCGGGGCGGTAAAAAGCGGTACGATGTTCGGGCGGCTTCTCGGTTTCGGCCTGGGGACGATGATCCTGTCCCAGATTATGCTGAATACTGCGGTGGTTGCCGGGGCCCTTCCGGCGACGGGGATACCGCTGCCCTTTTTTTCCGCCGGAGGATCTTCCCTGGCCACCACCCTGGTGATGTGCGGACTGCTGGTGAATAATTCCCGGGGGGCGGACCATGTCTAGCGGATACCTCTACGGGGCCCCGGAGCGGCCCTATGCTCGTCCGGCGGCAAAGGCCCGTTCCGTCAGCGACAAAAGTTTAAAGCGTATTCTGGCGCTGATAATTGTGATCCTCAGCGGGGAGCTTGTCTGGTTTTTCGGCGTCAGCCCCTGCATGCCCTTTTCCAGGATTACCGTATCGGGAATTCCCGGAATCGAGGAATCCGCGGTCCTTGCCCTGGCGGGAATCGGGGAACATTCATCGTTTATGACGGTGAATGTTCCCGCCGCGGAGCAGGCCCTGCTGGCCCTGCCCGCGGTCCGTTCCGCCAGGGTCCTTAAGCATTTCCCCGGGGGGGTAGAAATTGTCCTGGAACCCCGGCGGGCCGCGGCCATGGCTTTTGTTGAGGAAGGGGGGAGGATCTTCCCCGCCCTTATCGGCGGCGACGGCATGATCTTCAGCCTGGGCAGGGAAGGGTTCCGGAAAGACGAGGTGCTGCCGGTAGTTTCGGGACTGGCGCTGGAAACGGTTTTTCCCGGGATGAAGCTGCCCCGGATATACCATTCCCTCTTTGCCGAACTGGAAACCCTTTCCCGGGAAGCGCCGGAACTGCTGGCCGCCATCTCGGAGATCAGGATCAATCCGAAGGATTATAACGGTTACGACTTAACCCTGTATCCCGCCTACCGGGGGGTCCGGGTCCGGGTGGGTCATGACATTAACGAAGAGACCCTCCGGTACATACTGTTGATGCTGGATGTTCTTTCGGCAAAATCCCGCAGTATCAGGGAAATTGACTTTAGAACCGGAACCGCTTCGTACAAGGAGGCTTATTCTGGCTAGCGATGGTTTGGTTGTCGGCCTGGATATAGGTACGACCAAGGTATGCGCCGTCATCGGCGAAAAAAACGATAACGGGACTCTGGAAATAACCGGTGTGGGAACCAGTCCTTCCACGGGACTGCGCAAGGGAGTGGTGGTCAATATCGAGGCGACCCTCCAGGCCGCCGCTTCCGCCATAGAAGCCGCGGAAATGATGAGCGGCCGGGAAGTGTACAATGTCTGGACGGGAATAGGCGGAAGCCACATTGACGGAATCAATTCCCGGGGGGTAGTGGCGGTCACCGGAAAAAACCGGGAAATAACCGATGAGGACGTGCTGCGGGTCCTGGAAGCGGCCCGGGCGGTGGTGATCCCCATGGACCGGCAGGTGCTGGAGCTGATACCCCAAAGTTATATTGTGGATGATCAGAAGGGGATCCGGAATCCCCTGAATATGATTGGCGTCCGGCTGGAAGCGGAAATACACATTATTACCTGCTCGGTAACCAGCGCCCAGAATTTGATAAAATGCGTTAACCGGGCGGGGTTCCACGCCCAGGGACTGGTACTCCAGTCCCTGGCCGCGGGCCGGGCGGTGCTGACGGAAGAGGAAAAGGAACTGGGGGTTGCCCTGGTCGATATGGGCGGGGGAACTACCGATCTCCTGGTCTATTCCGAAGGGGCGCCCTATTCAACCACCACCATACCCGCGGGGGGAACCCAGGTAACCAGCGATATTTCCATCATAAAAAATATTTCCGCCGACACCGCGGAGAAGATCAAGCTGGAAGCGGGAAGCTGCTGGGAAGGGGCCTGTGGAGGGGGCGAGGATATTCTTGTTCCCGGTGTGGGCGGAAGGCCACCGCTTTCCATTCCCCGCGGCCAGATCGAAGAAATTATCCGGCCCCGGCTGGAGGAAATTTTTTGCATGCTCAGGGGAACGCTGGACAAGCTTGTCCTTTCCCGTCCTTTGGGGGGGGGCGTGGTCCTGACCGGCGGCGGTTCCCAGCTGCTGGGGGCCGCGGAACTGGCGTCGGAAATCTTCAGGCTTCCCGTCCGGGTGGGGGCTCCCCTGCCGGTGGGAGGGCTGGTGGAAGAATACCAGAGTCCGGCCTTTGCCACCGCGGTGGGGCTGGTGCTGGAAGGATGTGACCGGGAACTGCAGAGTGGGATGGAACGGAGCGGCAAAGCCCGGGAAAGGGGAATGCCCCTTTTCGGACGGCTGACGGAATGGTTAAAACGGGAATTCTTTTAGGTTTCCGGTAAATACAGTATTACAATATATGGGGGGGATATGAACATTCAGGTTTTAGAAGAACGCGGGCGGTCCAGGCCCCGGGCAACCGTGATCAAGGTAATCGGAGTCGGCGGGGGCGGATCCAGCGCCGTGAACCGCATGCTTGAGTGCGGCCTTGAGGGTATTACGTTTATTGCCGCCAATACGGACCTTCAGGCGTTAAACGAGAACAGGGCGGAAATCAAACTTCCCATCGGTTCGAAACTCACTTCCGGCCTGGGCGCCGGAGGCAGGCCGGAGGTGGGCGAAAAAGCCGCCCTGGAAGACAGGGACATGATTGCCAACACCCTGAAAGGGGCGGATATGGTCTTTGTTACCGCGGGCATGGGAGGAGGTACCGGTACCGGCGCGGCCCCGGTTATCGCCCAGGTGGCCCGGGAATGCGGCGCGTTAACCGTGGGGGTGGTGACCAAACCCTTTGGCTTTGAGGGACGCTTTAAAATGCGCCTGGCCGAAGAGGGCATTGCCAAAATGCGGGAAGCGGTGGATACCCTTATTGTCATCCAAAACCAGCAGCTTCTTTCCCTGGTAGAAAAAAGAACCCCCATCAAAGACGCTTTCCGCAAGGTGGACGATATACTCCGCCATGGCATTCAGGGGATTTCCGATCTGATCCTGAAAGTAGGACTGATTAACATTGATTTTGCGGATGTCAAAAGCACCATGGGCGGGCAGGGAGACGCCCTGATGGGGATAGGCCTGGCCTCGGGGGACAACCGCGCCAGGGAAGCGGCGCTCCAGGCGGTGGAAAATCCCCTGCTGGAAGACACTACCATCGTGGGCGCCCGGCGGCTGTTGATCAACGTTTCCGGCGGTGAAAGCCTGGCCCTTTCGGAGCTGGAGGAAGTGGTGGCAATTATCTCTGAAAAGGCGGATCCCGAGGTTGAGACCATTAGCGGGGCAGTGCAGAACAACGAACTCGGGGACAAGCTCCAGGTTACGGTCATTGCCACGGGGTTTCAGCGCAGGACCGTCGCCATAGGGACCGCGTCCCCCGGGGACGCTTCTTCCGGAGAGGCGCCGGCCCGGGAACGGGATGTGGTGGGTTTTGAGGAATGGAATACCTTTACCAGCCGCAGTACCCGGATCAGGCCCGATTATCTTGCCCTCCGCAATTACCAGCACGAAGATCTGGACGTTCCCACCATTATGCGTTTTCCGCAGGAAGCGGGAAAAGAGGAAAAATGAAGGACCTGCTTTCCGGTTTCCGTTCCAGGCTTATCGCTTTGGAGCGCCGTTCGATCCTGACCGCCGATACCTACGAGGGGGAGATCCGCTGTTTCCTTGCCTGGCTGGAGGGCTTCCGCGGTTCCGGAACTTCCGGTTCCGCCGCCCCGCCGGATGCCTTTTTGGAAGAGGCCCTGGCCGGGGCGGATATAACGGTTTTGACGGCCTACCTGGAGGAACGGCGGAAGAGCATCAGTTCCCGGTCCGCGGCAAAGGCCGTATCGGCCCTGCGATCCTTTTTCAGGTACCTGATTGACCGGGGGCTGCGGAAAGATAATCCCGCGCTGATCCTGGAAATGCCCCGGCGGAGTTTCCGCCTGCCCGCGGTACTGTCCCGGCAAAAAATCGAAACCCTCCTGGAAGCGGCGGACATTACAAAACCGCTGGGTATACGGAACCGGGCGCTCTATGAACTGATCTATTCGGCGGGCCTGCGGGTTTCCGAGGCGGTCCGGCTGAATATGAACGACCTCTTCTTTGGCGAGGGACTACTCCGCCTTAAGGGTAAGGGAAACAGGGAGCGGATGGCGGTTTTTGGCGCGGAAGCGGCCCGGTGGCTTAAACAGTACATTGAAGAAGTCCGGCCTGTGCTGGCGGGCAGCGCCCATCCCAGAGCCCTGTTTATCAGCCGGCGGGGCAGAAGGCTTTCGCGAAAGGGGATGTGGAAGAATTACGCCCTCCTGGCTGTGGCGGCGGGAACCGGTTCCCGCCTGCATACCCTGCGGCACAGCTTTGCCACCGAGCTTTTGGCCGGGGGCGCGGGTTTAAGGCAGGTTCAGGAACTGCTGGGCCACGCGGATCTCGCCACTACCCAAATCTATACCCATGTGGATGTTTCCCGCCTGCGGGAAAGCCACCGTAAGTATCTGCCCAAACTGGGGGTGTCATGATGGCTCAGAAAAAAATGGGAAAATCCGTCGTTGTTCTGATTGTCCTGGCCGCGGCCCTGGCCGCGCTCTTCGTGGGCAGGAAAATAGCAGCCCGCCATTCCCTGGCTGCCCAGATTGCCGCCCTGAGCCCCCGGGGGGCTCCTCCCCAGACCATCGAGGATCTGCGTAAAGCCATATCCCTCTACGAGGCAAAAATCGAAGGGCATGTTAAAGACGCGGCCCAGACCGGGGTATACTGGAAGATTCTGGGTTCCCGGCTTCTGGACAAAAAGCTTTACGGCGAAGCTCTGGAAGCCCTGGAAGAAGCGGCCCGGTATTATCCGGAGGATGAAACAATTCAGTATCTTATAGGGGTGTCCGCGGGAAACCTGGCCCCCTCGGAGTACTTTTCTCCCGGGGAGCAGGAAGAACATTACCGGGTTTCCGAGCAGGCGTACCTGCGGGCCATAGCTGTTGACGGGCGCTACAGCAAGGCCCTCTACGGCCTTTCAGTGCTCTACGTGTTTAATCTGAACCGCCCCGCGGATGCGGTTCCGTATATGGAACGGTTTCTGGAGATTAACAAAAACGATACCGACGGAATGTTTGTCCTGGCCGCGGCCTGCTACATGACGGAACAGTACCAGGCTTCGGTGGAGCTCTACGACCGGATCCTGGGGATCACCAGGGACGCTCAGGTTAAAGAACAGGCGGAACGGAATAAGCAGCAGGCGATGGATGCGTGGTATGGTTAATATATGAACAGCGCGGGCATGGAAAAATTGTTAGGCATAGTCAGGGTGGAACGGAATACTTCCCTCTATCCGCCCCTTCTGGGGGAGATCTTCGATCCTCCGGCGGTTCTCTATGTCCGGGGGACCCTGCCCAACCCGGAGCGTCCCGCGGTTGCCCTGGTGGGCACCCGGTCTCCCAGCCCCGCCGCATGCCGCGAGGCCCTGCGCCTGGGCAGGGAATTTGCCCGCCGGGGAATTACCGTTGTTTCCGGCCTTGCCCTGGGAATTGACGCCCTGGCCCACCGGGGTTGTCTGGACGGGGGCGGCTCCACCGTCGCGGTGCTGGGTTCCTCGGTGGACGAGGTCTACCCCGCGTCAAACCGGTCCCTGGCCCGGCGTATTCTGGAAAACGGCGGCGCCCTTGTCAGCGAGTACCCCTGCGGAACCAAGCCCCGCAAGTGGTTCTTCCCCCAGCGGAACCGGATCATTTCCGGTTTCGCCCGGGGTACGGTGATTGTGGAGGCCCCCGCTTCTTCCGGCGCCCTGTATACCGGGCAGTTTGCCCTGGAACAGGGGCGGGATTTGTTTGTAGCCTCCTCGGGGGTTTCTTCCCCCCTGGGGGAAGGAACCAGGCGGCTGGCCGCGGAGGGCTGCCGGATTATTTCCGCCGCGGAGGAAGTGTTGATCGAGTGGAATATGTCCAAAGCGGATCAGGCCGGGCCGCCGCCGGAGTACGATGCGGCCTGCCCGGGCGCGGTTCGGGAAGCGGTTCTTTCCGGACACGGGACCTCGGGCGCTGTTCGGACAGCGGCCTCTGGATACGCCGGCGCGGTTCAGACAGGGCTGGCGGATTCACTGCGGCAGGAATTGGGGCTTTAACGCAAGAGGTAATGATGAAAACAGCAAAGAAGCCGGTAGAAGAAAAGAAAGAGGCCATAACGAAAACCGCAACGAAAACCGCCGCCGGCCGTAAGGGGGCCGCAAAAAAAACCGTCGAAAAGACCCGGAAAATTCTCGTCATCGTCGAATCTCCCGCCAAGGCCAAAACGATTGAAAAATACCTGGGCCCCGCCTACAGCGTCAAGGCTTCCATGGGACATCTTATTGATCTTCCAAAGTCCCGGACCGCCATTGACGTGGACCATGAATTTGAGCCCGAGTACATTACCGTCCGGGGCAGGGCAAAACTTTTGAAGGGACTTCAGGGGGACGCGAAAAAATCGGATGAAGTTCTCCTGGCCAGTGATAATGACCGGGAGGGGGAAGCCATTGCCTGGCACCTGCGAAACGCGATCAGCGCCAAGACAAGCAAGGTTCCCATTAAACGGATTACTTTTAACGAGATTACTCCCCAGGCCATTAAGGATGCGGTGAATAATCCGGCGGATATTGACGAGGCCAAGGTCAACGCCCAAAAGGCCCGGCGGGTTTTGGATCGCCTGGTGGGGTACAACCTTTCGCCCCTGCTCTGGAAAAAGGTCAAGAACGGCCTTTCCGCGGGAAGGGTCCAGTCGGTGGCCCTCAGGCTTATCTGTGAACGGGAAAAGGAAGCGGAATCCTTTATCCCCGAAGAATACTGGACCCTGGAGGCGGACTTTAAATCCGAAAACCGCCAGTCGGTCTTTACCGCCCAGCTGGTATCCTGGCAGGGTAAAAAGCCGGAACTTCCCGGCGAGGAAGCGGTAAACAAACTTGTGGCCGCCCTCTCGAATTCCGAATGTTCCGTGGCGGATATCCGGGAAACGGAAAAAACCGTCAGGCCCCGGCCCCCTTTTACCACCTCCCAGCTGCAGCAGACCGCCGCGAACCGCCTGGGCTATACCAGCAAAAAAACCATGCAGATTGCCCAGCAGCTGTACGAAGGGGTCAATATAGGCGAAGGCCGGGTGGGGCTTATCACCTATATGCGGACCGATTCGGTCCGGGTTTCCCGGCTTGCCCTCGACGAAGTCCGGGAGTGGATCGGTGATAATTATCCGGATGATTTGCCGCCGGAAGCGGTGGAATATTCGGTGGGAAAGAAAGCCCAGGACGCCCATGAGGCAATCCGGCCCACCTATGTGTCCTATACGCCCGATTCGATCAAGGATTCCCTTTCCAGGGATCAGCTGCGGCTCTACACAATCATCTGGGAACGCTTTGTGGCCTGCCAGATGAAAAACGCCAGGACCAAAACGGTGAGCATTGATATTGCCGCGGCCGTTCCCCGGGAAGCCGGAGGAGGGGAGGGGATCTTCCGGGTATCGGGAACCAGGATAACCGAACGGGGCTTTTACCAGGTGATAAAACTCCTGGCTTCCAAGGAAGAGAAGGGGAGTCCCGTGCCTTTGCTAAAAAAGGGGGAAAAGCTAAGGGCGGAAAAATTCTATCCCGAACAGCACTTTACCCAGGGCCCCCCCCGGTATACCGACGCCTCCATTGTCAAGATCCTGGAAGAAAAAGGTATAGGCCGGCCCTCTACCTATGCTCCCATCATTTCTGTTTTGCTGGACCGGTACTATGTTACCCGGTCCAACAAACAGCTGGTTCCCACCCTGCTGGGCAGGATGATCAGCGATATGCTCAGCGAATACTTTCCCCACGTGGTGGACACCGCCTTTACTGCGTCCATGGAAACCAAACTGGACGAGGTGGAGGAAAACCGGATCCGCTGGCCTGACATGATCAGGGAATTCTGGGATCCCTTCAAGGACCGGGTGGACGAAGTGGGCAAGACCCTGGAATCCTACAAGGGAACCCTGGACGAACCCACCGATTACGTGTGCGAAAAATGCGGTAAGCCCATGGTGAAAAAACTGGGGCGCTTTGGTTTCTTCCTGGCCTGCTCCGGTTTTCCCGATTGTAAAAATACCCGGTCCATACCCCTGGCGGTGTGCCCTAAATGCGGGGGCGATGTCGTGGCCCGCAAGACCAGGGGCAGGGGCAAGGAATTTTACGGCTGCGCCAATTATCCCGAATGTGATTTTATCAGCCACTACAAGCCCCTTAACCAGAATTGTCCCAAATGCGGCCGGTTTCTGGTGGAAAAATACGACAAACGGAACGGAAGCCACAAGGCCTGCATTAACCCGGACTGTGATTATCTTCACAGCGCCGAGGACGAAGAAACGCCCGCCGTAAACGCCGCCTCGGAAACCGGCGCGGCGGCCCCGGAAAAGGAAGGATCCCGTGGTTAGGCGGAACCGCCCCGTTCCGGGAACCGGCGCGTCCGCCGGAAACGGCGCTCCGGCCGTTCAGGACAGCGTAAAGGGCGCCGGTGAAACTTTGGATTCCGCCTCCGTGGACGCCGTGAACGGCGCGGCCATACAGCGGTATCTGGGCTATCTTAAGGCCGTGCGGAATGTTTCCGGCCGGACTCTGGCCTCCTACGGAACGGACCTGGCCCGGTTTGCCGCGTACTGCGGCAACTGGGGCATTGCGGCGGAACACGCGGACGGCCGGGCGGTGGAGCATTTTATCGCCGACCTGAGCGCCGAAGGGATTTCTTCGGTCAGCGTTAACCGGTCTCTTTCTTCGATCCGGGGATTTTACCGCTGGCTTATCCGCACGGGAAAGCGGACGGACGATCCCGCGGCGGCTGTCCGGAACCTGAAGACCCCCAAAACGCTTCCCGCGTTTTTGTGGGAGGGGGAGATGGCGGCCTTTGCGGAACTTCCCGAAAAGGAAGGGATTTTATGGCCCCTCCGGGACAAGGCCCTGATTCTGGCCATGTATTCGGCGGGCCTGCGAATTTCGGAACTGGTGTCCCTGTCGGTCGGAGATCTGGAAGCGGACTGCCTGTCCGCCAAAGTACTGGGCAAAGGCGGCCGGGAACGGTACGTGTTTTTTTCGGATGAAGCGGCCGGGGCCCTGAAGGAATACCTGCCGGCCAGGAGCGGCCGGATAAAGGCGGAAGCCTCTACGGACAGGCTCTTTATCAACCGCCGGGGGGGGCCGATTTCGGTTCCCGGGGTCCGGTGGATTATCGCCCGTTACGGGGACCGGTCGGGGCTGGGAAAGCATATCCATCCCCATGCCCTGCGCCACAGTTTTGCCACCCACCTGGTTAATTCGGGCTGTGACGTCCGGCTGGTCCAGGAAATGCTGGGACACGCCAGCATTTCCACCACCCAGCGCTATACCCACGTGGATATGGAACGGCTGCGGCAGGTTTACATGAAAGCCCACCCCCATGCCGGGGCGGTCCGCAAATGAACGGGTTACGGGAGTAAAATTATGAGGGAAGTGAAGATCCTGTCCACCACCGTACTGGCGGTACGGCGGAACGGAAATGTGGCAATGGCCGGCGACGGCCAGGTAACGTTAGGCGAAACGGTGGTAAAGAACAACGCCCGCAAGGTCCGCCGGCTCTGGGACGGCAAAGTCCTCTGCGGGTTTGCGGGGGCCACCGCCGACGCCTTTACCCTTTTTGACCGCTTTGAAAGCAAGCTGAAGGAATATTCCGGGGACCTGGCCCGGTCGGCGGTGGAGCTGGCCAAGGACTGGCGGACCGACAGGGCCCTGCGCCGGCTGGAGGCGATGCTCCTGACCGCGGATTTAAGCAAGACCCTGCTTGTTTCCGGCACCGGCGACGTGATAGAACCCGCGGGGGATGTGCTGGCCATCGGTTCCGGGGGAAACTACGCTTATGCCGCGGCCCTGGCCTACTTAAACGGCAGCGATCTTGATGCGGCGGAGATAGCAAAACGGAGCCTTGAAATTGCGGGGGATATCTGCATTTATACCAACAATGTGATCACACTGGAAGAATTAAAGGGGGCTTGACCATGAATACTGCGGATAAAAATCTGGACCGCCTGACCCCAAAGGAAATTGTGGCGGAACTGGATAAATATATTGTGGGCCAGAAGAAGGCCAAACGGGCGGTGGCGGTGGCCCTGCGGAACCGGATCCGGCGGATCAAACTGGACCCGGAAATGAGGGAAGACATCGCTCCCAAAAACATCCTCATGATAGGGCCTACGGGGGTGGGAAAAACCGAAATAGCCCGGCGGCTTGCCAGGCTTGTCAATTCTCCCTTTATCAAAGTAGAGGCCACCAAATATACCGAAGTGGGCTATGTGGGCCGGGATGTGGAATCCATGATCCGGGACCTGATGTCCGCGGGAATCCAGATGGTCAAGAGCGAAATGCAGCAGTCGGTGAACGCCGAGGCGGAACGGCGGGCGGAAGAAGCGCTGCTGGATCTTCTGGTACCCCGGCCCGCCAAAAAAAAGGACAAGGCTTCCGCTTTTAGTGGAGGCCAGGATACCGCCTTTAGCGGAAACCAGGGTTCCAAAGCTCCGCCGGGGCCGGTGATCCGGCCCGTGGGCGCGTTTTCTTTTAACGGCGACAACGGCCAGGGAATTATGGGTACCGCCATACAAGTGGGCATACCCCTGGTCCGGCAATCCGGCGCGAAAGAGCCTTCTGACGGCGTGTCCGGACCGGAACCCTCCGCCGGGGCGGCGATCCCCGGGGCGCCGGAAAAACCCCCGGTGGATCATACCAGGGAAAAATTCCGGGCCTGGCTGCGGGAAGGCAAACTGGAAGACGGAACCGTGGAACTTGACGTAAGCCAGGCTCCCCAGTTTCCCGTCTTCGAAATGACCGGCGGAGGCATGGAAGACATTATGTCCAGCATTTCCGGGGGCCTGGCGGGAATGATGGACGGCAATAAAAAGAAAAGGGTGGTAACCGTTAAACGGGCCAGGGAAATCCTGATTGCCGAAGAAACGGAAAAGCTTATCGACCGGGACCGGGTCAGCGACGAAGCCCGGAAACGGGTGGAAGAAACGGGAATCGTATTTATCGATGAAATCGACAAGATCGCCGTCCGGGGAGACCGGGGCGGAGGCCCCGACGTATCCCGGGAAGGGGTGCAGCGGGACATTCTTCCCATTGTG
The DNA here is from genome assembly GCA_031265015.1 of Spirochaetaceae bacterium. Lineage (GTDB taxonomy): Bacteria > Spirochaetota > Spirochaetia > Treponematales > Breznakiellaceae > JAISBN01. The sequence continues at coordinate 25,801 of JAISDG010000074.1, forward strand.
GAGGGGGCCACGGTCAGTACCAAGTGGGGGACGGTGGATACCAGCCATATCCTCTTTATCGCCGCGGGAGCCTTTAACGTGAGCAAGCCTTCGGACCTGATTCCCGAACTCCAGGGCCGTTTTCCCCTGCGGGTGGAACTGGATTCCCTGGGAAAGGAAGAATTTTTGCGGATCCTGACGGAGCCGAAAAACGCCCTGACCCGGCAGTACCGGGATTTGCTTGCCACGGAAAACGTGGAAATCGATTTTACCGGGGAAGCCGTACAGCGTCTGGCGGCCCTGGCGGCGGAGGTAAACGCCAGGCTGGAAAATATCGGCGCCCGGCGGCTCCATACGATCATGGAAGCCCTGCTGGAAGAGCTGTCCTTTGACGCGCCGGACATAGCCCCCGCGAAGGTACGCATCACCGGGGACTATGTCAATGAAAAACTTGCCGATTTGGCCATGGATCAGGATCTGGGCCGCTATATCCTGTAAAGCGAAAACAGGAAAAGGCCGATGATAACAAGAGAGGTGGGAATAGGATGAATAATTTTTCACGGACCCTGGATTTGCTGAACAAGGCCATGGACGTGGGGGTTTTAAGGGATTCGGTTTATGCCGATAACCTGGCCAACAAGGATATACCCAACTGGAAACGGACGGAAGTCAACTTTGAATCGGAACTGAAAAAGGCAATCCGGTCGGAGGACTATAAGCCCCAGTTCGAAATGGCCCGCGGCGATCCCCGGCACGTGTCCAACTGGACCCGGATGGATTACGGGAATGTCCAGCCCCGGCGGGTGCTGGATTATCTTTCCACCTACAACAACAACGGAAACAACGTGGATCCGGACGAAGAGTTTACCAAAATTCTGAAGAACCAGCTCCAGTACACCATATACGCCCACGCGGCGGCGTTTGAATACGGCCAGGTAAGCCTGGTATTAAGGGCATAATAAGGACATACCATGGGACTTTTTTCATCGATTAACATTGCGTCCACCGGCATGAGCGCCCAGCGGGCCAGGCTTGACGTGATTGCCGACAATATGGCAAACGTCAATACCACCAGTACCAACGAAGGGGGCCCCTACAGAAGAACCAGGGTGATCATGAAGCCCAGGGTGGAACAGCCCTACTGGCGTTCCCCCTTTCTTCCCCAAATGCTGGACAACGGACCGGGCCGGGGAGTCCGGGTGACGGGCATGGAAAAAGATTTTTCCACGGAGCTCCGCAAGGTCTACGATCCAACCCATCCCCACGCGATAGTGGCGGAAGGTCCCGACCAGGGGTATGTGTACTATCCCAACGTGAACGTGATCAACGAAATGGCGGACATGATCGAAGCGGGCCGGATGTACGAGGCCAACGCCCAGGTGGTGGAAGGCTATAAGTCGATGTTTCAGAAAGCCCTGGAAATAGGGGGGAGGTAGAATAGATGACCATTCAGCCGCAGTATTTTAGCCCGGTACCCATGCCCCGGGTTCCCGCTTCCCTGCCCGACATGAGGCCCAGGGTGCTTAACGGGGAATTGTACAACGGATCCGGCGAAGGCATCGCCCGCCTGGGCCAGGCCCTGGGCGCGGAGGGCGTGATGCGGGACGGCCTGTTCGGCGACACCATGCTTAAGGCCCTGGACAAGGTAAGCGATTACCAGATGCAGGCGGAGTACATCCACCAGCAGGCGATCATCGATCCCGAATCCGTGGACGTTCATCAGATCACCGATGCCGAGGCCCGGGCAAGCATGTCGCTGAATATTACCCGGACCATTCTGAACCGCATTGTTCAGTCCTGGAAGGACATTATTAATACGCGATAATCCAGCTATATAGGGGGGGGACATGGAATTTTTACAACGCATTCTTGAACAGGTTAAAGGTCTCTGGGGAAAGTGGAGCCTGGTACAGAAACTGGTGCTGGGGGGCATTGCCGTTATCCTGGTGGCGGGGATTGCCGCCCTGGTGTCGGTCTCTTCGTCCCCCAGCATGGTGCCGGTGATCGACGCTCCCATTACCGACGAGGGCGCCCGGGACCGGATCATTACCCGGATCAACCAGGAGGGGTATCAAACCTCCGTCGGCGCCAACGGTATCGTCATGGTCCGGGACGAAGCAACGGCAAAAAAGATGCGGGGCATCCTGATCCGGGAAGACCTTATCCCCCGGAATACCGATCCCTGGAGTATCTTCGACAGGGAACGGTGGACCATTACCGACTTTGAGCGGAATATCAACTTCCTCCGGGCCCAGACCCAGATGGTCGAGGATCATATTAAGGCCCTGGAGGGAGTGGACGACGCGGTGGTGAATATTGTTATTCCCAAAGACACCCTCTTCCTTCAGGATCAGAATCCGGTTACCGCGAGCGTTACCCTTATTCCCACGCCGGGCAGCGACATCGGTGAAAACCGCAAAAAAATCGAAGGTATCCAGAAGATCCTGCAATACGCCGTGGAAGGCTTAAAGGACGAGAATATCGTTATCACCGATCAAAGCGGCCGGGAACTCAATGATTTTGAGGGAACCAAGGACTGGGACGAACAGTCCCTGGTGGAACGGCAGCAAAAGTACCAGCTTGAGATGGAAAACAGGTACCGGAAGATTATTCTCGCCAGCTTGCAGAATACCTTTTCCCTGGACCGGGTCCGGGATATCAACATCAAATTTGACATTGACTGGTCAAAAAAATCGATCAGCAGAACGGAAAATCTTGCCACCACCGTCAAGTCCAGAACCCCGGGGCTTGCCTACGACGATTCGGTAATCGTGGAATCGATCCCCCTTTCCGAATCGAAGTATGAAACGGAATTTACCGGTACGGGCTTTAATCCCGAAGGCCCCCCGGGGGTGGAACCTAACGTCATGCCCGCGATGAAGGATATGTCCAATATCCAGGGTACGGTGAAACAGAAAGTGGACCAGACAAACTATTCCATCGGCAACGAAATCACCGAAGAGGAACGGAAACCCCGGATAGAACGGGCCACGGTGGCGGTCAATATTGACGGGGAATGGAAACTCAAATACGATGAAAAGGGCAACCCGGTGATCCTGCCCGACAAGTCTCTTGACCGGGAGTATACCCCGGTGGATCCGGTGGTGCTCAGGGACGCGGAGTCCCTGGTGCAGGACGCCGTCGGCTTCAGCGCTGCCCGGGGGGATTCGGTCACGGTAACGAACATAGCCTATGACCGGACAAGCCAGTTTGCCAACGAGGACGCCGCCTTTTTCAGGAAACAGAACATACAAAATACGGTGCTGGTCTTCCTGGCAGGGCTGGCGATCCTGCTGGTCGCGTTTGTGGTTTTCCGGCTGGTAACCAAGGCCATTGAGCGGCAGCGGCTGGCCGCGGAAGAAGCCCTGGCCCGGGAACGGCAGGCTGCCCGGGAACGGGCCCTGCTGGAAGCGGAACAGGAGGGGGTGGAAGTGTCCATGTCCGTGGAGGAACGGAAACGCATGGAACTCCAGGAAAACGTAATCAGCCTGGCCAAGGATCATCCGGAAGACGCCGCCCAGCTGATCAGAACGTGGCTTTTGGAGGACTAAGATGGCCCAGACAGCAAGTTCCGGTTCCCCCGCTTCTTCCAAAAAAAAGGGGAACAAGGAATTTACAGGACGCCAGAAAGCGGCCATATTCCTGGTCAGCATAGGATCGGAAATTTCCTCGGAGATATTCAAGTACCTCCGGGAAGATGAAATAGAAACCCTCACTTTTGAAATCGCCCGGCTTGAAACCATCGAGCCTGAACAGAAAGACGCCATCCTTATGGAGTTCCAGGAACTCATGATGGCCAACCAGTTTATTACCACCGGCGGCATCGATTATGCCCGGGAACTCCTGGAAAAATCTTTGGGCAGCCAGAAGGCCATCGACATCATCAACCGCCTTACTTCCAGCCTGCAGGTGCGGCCCTTCGACTTTATCCGGCGCACCGATCCGGCCCATCTTCTGAACTTTATCCAGCAGGAACACCCCCAGACCATCGCCCTGATCCTGGCGTACCTGGAGCCGAACAAGGCTTCGATTATACTCCAGAACCTTCCCCACGAAGTGCAGAGCGACGTGGCCCGGCGCATTGCTACCATGGACCGGACTTCTCCCGAAGTTTTGCGGGAAGTGGAGCGGGTTCTGGAAAAGAAACTTTCCACCCTGTCCAGCGAAGACTATACCGCGGCGGGGGGCGTGGAAAGCATCGTGGAGATTCTGAACCTGGTTGACCGGTCCTCGGAAAAGCAGATCATCGAAGCCCTGGAAGACGAGGATCCGGAACTGGCGGAAGAAATCAAGAAGCGGATGTTCGTGTTCGAAGATATCGTCATGCTCGACGACCGGGCCATCCAGAAGGTTATGCGGGAAGTCGATTCCCAGGAGCTGGCCAAGGCTTTAAAGAGCGTGGATACGGAAGTGCAGGACAAAATTTTCCGCAATATGTCGAAGCGGGCCGCGTCGATGCTTAAGGAAGATATGGAATACATGGGCCCCGTCCGCCTGAAGGACGTGGAAGAAGCCCAGCAGAAGATCGTTTCCATCATCCGCCATCTGGAAGATACCGGTGAAATCGTCGTTGCCCGTTCCGGGGAGGACGAATTAGTAGTTTAGCTGACGCAAAACTACGAATTGATTAGTAGTTTTGCCGGCGCAAAACCGCTCATTCCGGAGTTTGCGGGGCAGACTCCAAAAACGCGCCGCGGCGGGTAAAAGGATAGTGTCATGGCAAAGGCAGTTTTCAGGTCCGGGGAAGTCACCCTGGTTGACAGCAAGGTGGTTCTTGAACCTCCCGGCCCCCTGGCGGGAATAGACCCTGTCCCCATGGACGGGGAACTTGAAGAAATTGAAGAAGCCGGCGGGGCCGAGGAATATACGGGGCCTACCGCGGACGAGCTGCGCCGGGAAGCGGAAATCTTTAAACAGCAGTGGGAACAGGAACGGGAAGCGCTGATCCGTTCCGCCAAGGTGGAAGCCGATACCATCATAAAAAACGCCGAACAGGCGGCTTTTCAGGAAGTAAAGCGGAAAACCGATCAGGCCCAGTCCCAGAAACGGGAAGCCGGAGACGAGGCGGAAAAAATTATCGCCGATGCCCGGGACAAAGCCAGGCAGATAGAAAACGATTCCCTGGCGGCCTTTGAAAACGAGCGGAAAGACGCGGAAGAACGGGGCCGGCTGGCGGGCCGGGAAGCGGGCTTTGCCGAAGGCAGGGATGAGGTGGTCCGGCTGGTGGAGCGGACCCGGACCGTTCTTGAGCGGGCCCAGGATAAGCGGGCGGAGATCCTTTCGGATACGGAACAGCAGATCATCGACCTGGTGCTGCTTATTTCCCGGAAGGTCATCAAGATTATTTCGGAAAACCAGCGGAACGTGGTGATCTCCAACGTGGTCCAGGCCCTGCGCAAAGTCAAGGGCCGGGGGAACATCATTATCAAGGTGAACATGCTGGACATAAAGCTGACCACGGAGCATAAAAAGGAATTTATAGAGCTGGTGGAAGGGGCAAAGTCGATACAGATTATCGAGGATTCTACGGTTGATCCCGGGGGCTGTGTTATCGAAACCGACTTTGGCGAAATCGACGCCCGTATTTCCAGCCAGCTGGCGGAGCTGGAGCAGAAGATCCTGGAAATTGCTCCCATCAAAAGCAGGGCAAAAACCGGTTCTGTGGAAGGGGTCTAGCATGACGGCCTTTCCCTCGATCATAGACAAATATCTGGAAACCGCGGAACAGGTGGACCCCATAAAATGCGTGGGCCATGTCGTAAAAGTCCAGGGCCTTTTAATCGAAAGCTCCGGCCCCCAGGCGGTTATCGGGGAACTGTGCCGCATTGAGGTCCCCAGGGGGAAGGGCGTTATTCAGGCGGAAGTAGTGGGCCTCCGGAAAGAGGTTGTGCAGCTTATGCCCTACGGCGATACCGCGGGCATAGAAGTAGGCAGCCGGGTGATTGCTTCCGGTCGCCGCCTCGAAGTGCCGGTATCGAAAAAACTTCTGGGCCGGGTGCTGGACTGTATGGGCCGTCCCCTGGACGGTAAGGGGGAAATTGCCTCCCGGGTCCGGTATCCCGCGGCGGCCCCTCCCCCGGATCCCCTTAAGCGGAAGCGGATAACCCAGCGTATCGCCACCGGGGTCAGGGCCATCGACGGCCTCCTGGCGGTGGGCAGGGGCCAGCGGGTAGGTATTTTTGCCGGTTCCGGGGTGGGCAAGTCCACCCTGCTGGGGATGATAGCCCGGAACACCAATGCCGACGTGAACGTGGTTGCCCTGGTAGGGGAACGGGGCCGGGAAGTGAACGACTTTATCGCCAATGATCTGGGGCCGGAAGGGCTGGCCAGATCGGTACTGGTGGTGGCTACCAGCGACGAATCCCCCATGGCCCGGCTCCGGGGAGCTTACACCGCCACCGCGGTGGCGGAGTACTTTCGGGATCAGGGGTTGGACGTGATGCTGCTCTTTGACGCGGTAACCCGCTTTGCCCGGGCCCAGCGTGAAATCGGCCTTGCCATGGGCGAACCCCCCGCTACCCGGGGCTATACGCCCAGCATGTTCGATTCCATGCCCAAGCTGCTGGAACGGAGCGGCGCCTCCGACAAGGGCACCATTACGGGGTTTTATACGATCCTGGTGGACGGGGACGATATGGATGAACCGGTGTCGGACACGGTCCGGGGAATTTTGGACGGCCACATCGTCCTTTCCCGGCGGCTCGCGGAAGCCGGCCATTATCCGGCGGTGGACGTGCTGGGAAGCATTTCCCGGAAGGCCCAGGCGGTATCGGGCCCCGTTACCCGGGAGGCGGCGGGGTATATCCGGCGGCTTATCGCGGTGTACAACGAAGCGGAGGACCTTATCAACGTAGGAGCCTACCACCAGGGAACCAATCCGGCGATTGATGAGGCTATCGCCAAAAAGAAGGGCATCGACGATTTCCTGGTCCAGGGGGTGGACGAAAAATCTTCGGTGGTGGAGACCCTGCAGGTTATGGGAGAAATCGCGGGGGTGGAAATCCCCGTGGAAGAAATGCAGTCCTATCAAAAGGGAACCTTTGTCCTGCCCGATGATTCCTACCAGGACGCGGCGGGTGAAGATCGCCCCGACGCGCTGGAGGAAGCGGCGGAACAGGCTGATACTGCCGGGCAGCCCGCCGCGGACGGCGGTCCGGAAGGCGTTCCTTGAAGCGTTTTGTCTTTAAACTGGAAAAAATTCTGGCCCTAAGGCTGAACAGGGAGCGGGAAACGGAGGTGGAGCTGGGCCGGGCCGTCGGAGCCCTTTCCGCCCTGGAGAACCGGATAAAAAGGGTGGCGGAAGAAAAGGTTCTGGCCGCGGAAAACCGGTTTGACAAAACCCACGGCGCCGGAGATATCCGCAGTTATGAAAACTATATCCTGCGGCTTGATAAAACCAGGGACACCCTGCTTACCGCCGCCGCG
>JAISDG010000129.1 GCA_031265015.1 Spirochaetaceae bacterium
TCCCCTTCATCGATACACACCGCGAGAAAATCGCTGTACACCCAGGGAAAGAGCCGCTCCGACCTTTCGGTTTTCCGGTCGTTCTGCGGGGTGATTAAATCTTTTACAAAGTCGAAATCTTCCCAGGAAAAAAAGAGGCTGTCTAGAATGGTAATGAAACGGTAGTGGTAGGGCCGTAGTTCCTTACTGCGGAAAGAACGGCGGTACGTGGACGGGGAGTGTACGTAAAGGTTCAGCCGCCGCGCCGCTTCGGCCGCCTTATCCGCCACAGCTTTGCCGTGGACCGCCGTAAAAAGTTCACGGGGGCCCTTTTCAAATACCTCGCCAAAATCCGCCGGTGAGCCCTCTTCAAAAAAACGGCAAAGCTCGTCATAAGCCTGGTTACGGGGGTTCCCGCTGCCCTCCCTGTAGGCGATCAGGGTTCTCGCCAGCTCTCCCGCCCGGCCCTTCTGTTTTTCCAGCTGTTCAATGATTGCTTCTTTTTCCATTGTTGTATAATAAACCAGTTTGGGAAAAGGTCAAAGGGTCATTTTACTCCCAAGCACGGGAGATTCGCGCTGAGTTCCCGGTGCTTAAGCCTCCGGATAGATACTACAGCAAATGGACCGGGTCCACGTCGGTTTCCACGTACACCCCGGGGTCTCTGCCGTTTTCGTACTGTTCCAGCGCGGCTGTCGCGGACCAGTGGATGGCGCCCATGGCTTTTCCCCGCAGAAGAATCTGCCGGCGGTAGCTGCCGTTCTGGATGCCGATGGGACACTCCGCGGGTCCCAGAATTTCCGCGTCCCCGGGGAGCAGCGGCCTGAGAATAGCCGCGAGCCTTGAGGAAGCGGCGGCGGCCTTGTCTTCTTTCCGGGACCGGAGGGTAAAACGGATAAGCCGGGAATAGGGAGGAAAGTTCAGGGCGGAACGCTGGTTGAGCTCGCTCCGGTAAAAACCCTCCACGTCCAGGGCACAGGCCCGGTTGATGGCGGGATCGTCAAAACGGAGGGTCTGGACGATAACCCGGCCGTCGGGAAAATAGCGGCCCGCCCGGCCCGCTACCTGGACGATAAGGGAGAAGGTCCGTTCCGCCGCCCGGAAATCCGGCAGGTGGAGCCCTGTGTCGGCAAAGACCACCCCCACCAGTCGCAGTCCGGGAAAGTTCAATCCCTTGGCCACCATTTGGGTTCCCAAAAGGATGTCAATGCCCCCGGTTTTGAAGACATCGAGCATCTCCTTAAGGCTTCCCTTTCTGGCGGTGGTATCCGCGTCGGCCCGGCGGATCCGCAGGGCCGGAAAGGTCTTTCGCACTTCTTCTTCCACAAACTCCGTACCAAAACCGGTGAACCCCGCGTCCAGGGAGCCGCATTGGGGGCAGGAAAGGGGAGGGGCCGTTTCATAGCCGCAGTAGTGGCATACCGCCCGGTTCCGGCTTTTGTGGTAGGTTAGGGAAACGGAACAGCGTTTACAGCTAAGCTCAAACCCGCAGTTCCGGCAATGGTAAAAGTAGGCGAACCCCCGGCGGTTAAGGAACAGAATGGTCTGCCTTCCCATTAGGGCGGTGGCGTGGATTTCTTCTTTCAGTTCGGCGCTCAAGGCCCCTTCCGTTTTTGCCAGGCTTACGGGAATAATCTCCGGGGGCCTGCCGCCGGAAAGCCGCCGGAGCAGGTTGAAGCGCCGGATCTTTCCCTCCGCCATCAGTTTCCAGGCTTCCGCCGAAGGAGTGGCCGAACCCATCAGAAGCAGGACCCCCGATTCGGCGGAACGGTGCATGGCGATTTGCCGGGCATGGTACCGGGGGGTGTTCCCCGATTTGTAGGAACCGTCGTGTTCTTCATCGATAATGATGAGCCCCAGATCCCGGACCGGGGCAAAAACGGCGCTCCGGGGGCCCGCCACGATGCGGACTTCTCCCCGGCGGATCCGCATCCATTCGGTAAGCCGTTCGCTGCCGGTCATCCCGGAATGGAGGGCCGCGGCGGCGGTCCCGAACCGGCGGCCTATTACTTCCGCGGTCTGGTGGGTCAGCGAAATTTCCGGCACCAGGTAGATGACCGATTTTCCCGCGCCGATCACCTGTTCCGCCAGGCGCAGAAATACTTCCGTCTTTCCCGATCCGGTGATGCCGTAAAGATAGGCCATGGGGATGTTTGCCCCTTCACTTCCCCGTTCCCGGGACCGGTCCGGAGACAGGGCGCTTAGGCCCTCCAGGGCCGCCTGCTGTTCCCCGGACAGTACCAGCGTCCCCGAATCATCCGTATCATCGGAGAAGGTTGAATATGTCCCGGTCCTTCTGCCGGAGGGGATCATCGCCGCCAGAGCTTCACCCGGTCCGCAGAGATAGTAGGATGCCATCCACCGGGCCAGAGCGATGTCCGCATCGCCAAAGATTGTTTCCTTGTCCACCACCCGGCGGACGGGCTTTATTTTGGCCTGGTCAAGCCCCGGCGGCGGCTGCGGGCATCCCCGGATAACATAGCCCAGCGCTTCCCTCCTGCCGAAGGGGACCATCACCCGTTTTCCCGGAGCGGCTTCCCCCTTTTCGTCCGTCCGGTAGGTATAGGAATTTTTAAGGGGGATATCAAAGATGATTTCCAGATACGGCACGGCATCCGCGCCCGGTGGTGAGGGAACCCCGGTTTTTCCGTTCCCGCTCATAAGGGAATGTCCGCCATCTGCGCGGCGTATTCCGGGTCCAGTTCACAGAGCCTGGTTCTGAGGGTTTTAAGATCCTCCCAGACCGGCGCTTTGAGGGTTTCGTCCCGGAGCAGGGCGCTGGGATGAAAGGTAGGCAAAAGGGGAACGGTGAATTCCAGCGGCATAAGCGGCATGCCGGAGAAGTTGACAAAGCTTCCCCTGAGCCGGGTGATCCCGATGGTACTATCCAGCAGGGTTTTAGCGGGGGTATTCCCCGCGGCCAGAATGACCTTGGGCTTAAGGAGCCGGATCTGCCGGATCAGGAAGGGAACGCAGGCGGTAATTTCATCGGTCTGGGGTTTGCGGTTGTCCGGGGGCCTGCATTTAACGATGTTGGCAATGTAACAGTTCCTGGTCCGGGAAAGGCCGATCTTTCCCTTGGAGTCGAGCATCCGGTCCAAAAGCTGCCCCGCCCGTCCTACAAAGGGACGGCCCGTGGCGTCTTCATCGCCGCCGGGTCCCTCGCCGATAACCATCACCAGCGGATGGCTTACCCCCTCGCCGGGGACCGTATTGGTCCTGGTGGTACAGAGTCCGCAGCGTTTGCACCGGGACACTTCCGCGGCGATCGCTTCCAGGCTGCCGTCCGCGGCCGCGTCGTTTCCGGCGGATGCTGGAACGGCGTCCGGCGGCGGCGTTTCGTCGTTAAAAGTGTATTCCCCATGGCCGCGCCGGAAAGCTCCGGCCAGGTAATCGCCGGCCAGATCCAGAAAGGCGGCCAGCGAGGTTTTCTCTTTCTTGGTCACCCTTCTATTGAAACCCGCCGGGGCGGTGGAGCGCAAGGGGTCTCCCGGAACCGGCGGGTTTCCCTCAAAGGGCTTGCGGAGGCGGCGTTTCGGTTTCAGCCGCAGATTCAGTTTGTTTTTCATTCCATGCCGGATCCAGGCAATTGCCGGGCACAAAGGGCCGCAACCGCCAGGCGCTGTCCCCCGCCAGCGGAGCCAGCGCGGCTTTATCCGCCGGGCCGAAGTATCCTTCCGGCAGGGAAAGGGTCCTGAATTCATG
>JAISDG010000161.1 GCA_031265015.1 Spirochaetaceae bacterium
TCCGGGAAAAATTCTGTAAAAAGTGCTTGACTTTTCTCATAGACGGACCTCACGGACAAACACGGACAAGAGCAAAGATTTGAATTCAAAATAACCACGGACCTCACGGACCACACGGACAAAAGCAAAGATTTGAAACACCACAAACCACCACGGACAAAAGCAAAGATTTGAATTCAAAATAACCACAACGAACCTTCGGTTCGCCCTCACGGACCTCACGGACAAAAGCAAAGATTTCAAACAACAGGTCCGTGTCTGTCCGTATGGTCCGTGGTTAAATTCTTTACCACAGACCACCACAGACCAGCACGGACAAAAGCAAAGATTTCAAACACCAGGTCCGTGTCTGTCCGTGAAGGTCCGTGGTTGGATTCTTTACCCGGATATAGAAAAATCCCGGAAAACCATGTACTGTAACCCTGGAGGCGCCATGAAACAGAAGATCGTCCTTGCCTATTCCGGCGGGCTTGATACCACGGTGATTATCCCCTGGCTTAAGGAAAACTACGACTGCGATATTGCCGCGGTCTGCGTGGATCTGGGCCAGGAAGCGGACTGGAAGGCCGTTAAAAAGCGGGCCCTGGATACGGGGGCCCTTTCCTGCGTGGTGGTGGATGTTAAAAAGGAATATGTGGAACAGTATATCTGGCCCGCCCTCAAGGCCAACGCCCTCTACGAGGACAAGTACCTGCTGGGAACCTCCACCGCCCGGCCCCTTATCGCCAAGGTGCTGGTGGAACAGGCCCGCCGGGAAAAGGCCGGCGCCATAGCCCACGGGGCTACCGGCAAGGGAAACGATCAGGTCCGCTTTGATTTGGGAATCATGGCCCTGGCTCCGGATTTGGAAATTATCGCCCCCTGGCGGACCTGGCAGATCAAAAGCCGGGAAGAGGAGATCCGTTACCTGGAGGATCGCGGGCTTCCGGTCCCCATGAAAAAGCAGGAGTCCTATTCCCGGGACGACAACCTTTGGCACATTTCCCACGAGGGCCTCGAGCTGGAAGATCCCGCCACGGAGCCCCTGCTGGAACAGATGCTTAAAATGTCCGTGCCCCCCCAAAAAGCCCCCGATGAGGCAAGCTATGTGGAGCTGGGCTTTGAAAAGGGCGTTCCCGTTTCGCTGAACGGAAAAAAGATGGACGGGGTTGCCCTGATCCTGGCCCTGAATAAAATCGGCGGCGCCCAGGGCGTAGGCATTGTGGACATCGTGGAAAACCGGGTGGTGGGAATGAAGAGCCGGGGCGTTTACGAGACCCCCGGCGGGGCGATTCTCTACTACGCCCATCAGGAACTGGAACACCTCTGTCTGGACCGCCAGACCTATGCCTTTAAGCAGACGGCGGCCCAAAAGCTGGGCGAAGTGATCTACGGGGGCCTGTGGTTTACCCCCCTGCGGGAGGCCCTTTCCGCTTTTGTGGACTCTACCCAGAAAACGGTAACCGGCACGGTACGGCTTAAACTCTACAAAGGATCGATCAGTTCCGCCGGGGCAAGCTCGCCCTATTCGCTGTACAACGCGTCCATCGCCAGTTTTACCACCGGGGAACTCTACAACCACGCCGATGCCGGGGGATTCATCCGGCTCTACGGCCTTCCCATCCTGGTGCGGGCACTCATGGAGCGGGGCGGTAAAACCCCGGCGGATAAGGCAAAAGCGGGCAAAGGCAAAACCGGAGCGCCCGGCGCGGCCGACGCCAAGTCCAAAGGAACCGCCGGCTAAGGTGGCGCCGGGCCGGCAGGAGGCGATTTGTACATGAAAGAACCGGAGCAGCAGCAAAACGTCCTCTGGGCGGGGCGGCTTGAGGAAAAACCCGGCGGGGAAGCTTTCGCTTTCCAGTCGTCGATACAGGTGGACCGGCGCATGGCGGCGGAAGACATCGCCGGAAGCCGGGCCCACGCGGCCATGCTGGCCGGGCAGGGCATTATTCCCCCGGAAACCGCCGCCGCCCTGGACGGGGAACTGGCCCGTATCGGCGGGGAACTGGCCGCGGGAACCCTGGCTGTGGACGGGGGCGCGGAGGACATCCATTCGTTTATTGAAGGGCTCTTAACCGCCCGGCTGGGGGACACGGGCCGGATGGTCCACGCGGGCCGGAGCCGGAACGATCAGGTTGCGGCGGACTTCCGGCTTTACCTGAAAAAGGACATTCCCCGGCTTCGGGACGAACTGGCCGGTACCATACAAGTCCTGCTGGACAAGGCCGAAGAACACGCCGAAACAATCATGCCCGGCTATACCCACCTGCAGCGGGCCCAGCCGGTAACCCTGGGCTATCACCTTACCGCCTGGGCCTGCGCCCTGGACCGGGACCGGGGGCGGCTGGCGGACGCCCTGGTCCGGCTGGACGAATGTCCCCTGGGGGCCGGGGCTCTGGCGGGATCCACCCTGCCCCTGGACCGGGAAGGGGTGGCCGGGGCCCTGGGTTTTGCCCGGCCCACCCTGAACGCCATGGATTCCGTGGCGGACCGGGATTTTGCCCTGGAATGTGCCGGGGCCCTTTCGATCCTGATGGTTCACCTTTCCCGGTTCTGTGAAGATATCGTCCTCTGGGCCGGGGAGGAATTTAAATTTGTCGATCTGGCCGAAGCCTGGAGTACCGGTTCCTCAATCATGCCCCAGAAAAAAAACCCCGATTTTGCCGAGCTTATCCGGGGCAAGTCGGGCCGGACTATCGGAAACCTGGTGACCCTCCTTACCCTGTTGAAGGGCCTTCCCTATGCCTACAACAAGGATCTCCAGGAAGACAAGGAGGCCCTCTTTGACAGCATCGACACCGCCGCCGCCTGTCTGCGCATGTTTCGGGGCATGGCCGCTTCCGCGGTCTTTAACTCCCGGCGGATGAAAGCAGCCTGCGCCGGGGGCTTCCTGGAAGCCACCGATGCCGCGGAATACCTGGTGCGGAAGGGCCTGCCTTTCCGCAGGGCCCACGAGGCGGCGGCCCTGGTCGTCCGGGACTGCATCGCCGCGGGGCAAAAAGCCATCGCCGAACGGACCCTGGCGGAACTGAAAACCCGGTCGGCCCTCTTTGAAGAGGACGTCTACGCCGCCCTGGAACCGGAAGCCTGCGCGGCCGCCCGGAAACTTCCCGGCGGCTGCGCCCCGGAAGAAGTCCGGCGGCAGATCGGGGAATTGCGGCGGCGGACAGGAATCCCGGCCGAATGATTACCGGCTCGAATAATGATCGGGCCGGATAAGCCGCGGGGATGAGCGTGCCGGGGCAAAATACGGGGCAATCCTTGACATTTTTTTCCGGCGCTACGAAACTGTAAGTACCCGAATAAGTTTTCATGGCAAAAATAAAAACCGCGGCGCTTTTATCCATTGCTTTTCTTCTTTCTTCGTGCGCGATATCGAAGGCGCTCTATCTTGGTCAAAACGACTATGGCCTGAATGACGGCGTATACGAACCGCCGGCAGCCGGCGGCGAAGATATAAACGGCGCCTTTCCCGAAGCGGTATATGTCAAAACAAGGACCCAGACTTTTAACGCGTATCACTATTATATTCTCCATGAAGGCCGGATCTGGTATAAAAGCATTGATCCGGAAAAGAAACCGGAAGATTGGACATTGTTTGCCAAAACAGGGCTTCCGCATAATCCGATGAAATCCGGTTTCAACAACCCGGAACGGATTGTTGAAATATCCGCCGATGCCGACGAGATGGCGGCCCTTTCGAATAAAGGCGGATTTTACCGGTACTGTTTTGACAGAATACTCAGCCGCAGACGCAATGTATGGTTTGACCGGCAGGGCTGGCCCGGTGAAGAACAGCTCCGCCTTGACCGGCGGACTTCGGACAATCTTGACTGGGCGCTGGGAAAACGGAACAGCCACGTTCTTTATTACGAGGATCCCTTCGGCAATCAACACCACAACGGTACCATGGAAATCGCCACTACCTATATACTTTTAAAAGACGGCCAGGAAATCTGCTACGGCGATACGGGGCTTCCGTCCGATTTTTCCCGGAATTATACCGGGCCGGAACGGGGCGCGTTCAGGGCCTGCGCGCTTTCGGCAAGCGCGTCAACCATGTTTGTCATAAACGAAGCCGGTGAAATGTACACCCGCCTTGCCGACTTTGACACCACGGGCTGCGACCCCATGTGGTTCAAGTATACCTATGTTCCCTACCAATCGGATTTACCGGGGACGAATTATTTTTCCAATCTGAACGAATGGGGTCTGCCCCCGGAAGACTGGCGGTATCAGCCCCGTATCCCGCTTGCCGGAAAAGCGGCGGTAACCCGGCACATCACCATACTGCAAAACGGCCATGGCAACGGCGCGCGGGAACTTCGTGTCGCGGGCCGCAGCGAAGCGGGCGAAACCGGATACTGGACCAAGGCAATTTTTGAGGATGAATGGCAATTCCGTCCCGTGCCGCTTT
Organism: Spirochaetaceae bacterium; assembly: GCA_031265015.1. Lineage (GTDB taxonomy): Bacteria > Spirochaetota > Spirochaetia > Treponematales > Breznakiellaceae > JAISBN01. The sequence continues at coordinate 4,397 of JAISDG010000161.1, forward strand.
ATTTTGACCCGGAGGCGATTCTGGAAAAGGCCGCATCCGGGGACACCCGGGCCGAACGGGGGCTGTCCCCGGATAAACGGTACAGCGGCTATTACTGGAATAACGAAGAAAAAGAAAACGACTGGGAATATACAATCCCCAATTTTAACATACTTGAAGGCAGCTGCGATCTCCATATAACATGGCGGGGCGAAACCTGCGCGCTAAAACTGTATCCCGTGGAAATGTGGACATACCTCCGGCGGGATTATCTGCCGGGCAGGACCGGTTCGCCCAAGGTATTCCTGGTCACCCTTGAAATCCCCGAAAACGCCTTTGACGGGCTTTCCGCGGAATTTGCCGGGCCGCTGGCGGAAAAATACGCAAAGAACCACAGGGCGCTTTTTCACTATACCCTGGCGGCGTCGGACCATTATATTGTCATGACAGAAACAGCCGGAAGAAACGCCATGGTATATTTAACCGATGAAACAGTATCAAACCAGTATTCCGAATTGCCGCAAACCCTGTATACATCCTATGCCGAACATTTTGATGTGCTGCGGCGTTACTATTCGCCGGAGTTAGTCATAGATGACGCGCTGACCGGCGAAGACCTGGCCGGAAAAATCGAATTAAACGAGGCGTTTCGTGACGAGTTACGGTACCAGGTTCGCGGTTTAAAGTGGTCGAAACTTACCGCATTCAAGTTTAACATGGTGTACCTGCCCGCCCATTATCTTGCCCTTATGACCCCCCTGCGTTTTGTGGACATACCGAAAATTCGTACCATCACAAAATTCGGCGACAGGCTTGTGCTGGCAAACAGCGCGTATATAGACGCCGTCTCTGCCGTTCATATTTGGGTCAATAAAAAAGTTATCGGATTACTGGAACTAAGGCTCCTTTATTACAATGATCTGGCGCGCCGGGATCCGCCGCCGGGCCGGGAGGAAACCGCCGTTCCGCCCTGGTATTCAGAAAATGTTTCCGACTATTGGGACATCGCGGGACTTCCCCGCAGTATTCGGGGGTCGTTTGTTTCGCCCCGGTCATACCGGACAAACATCCCCGCGGTTTTGACTTGTACGCGGCCCGGAACAAATTCGGAGCTTTTGGGCTGGTATCTGAGCATTGGGGAATCCGAATCGTACACCCTGTTTGTCGATCCGCGGAACAGCCCCGGGGCCCTTTATAAACGGAAAGGCAAAACGCCGCAGGAACGCGCGGTGACCATTGATTGCGTCATTTATATCCCCCTCCTGGTTCAAACCGCTTCCGAACAAACAGTTATTGAACAAAGCCTTAAACCGTTTGTCAAAACCAGCAGCGGCGGCATACGGGCAAAAATTATTTTTGACGGGGAAAAATTTGAAATAAGGGAATATCCGGGCGGT
>JAISDG010000055.1 GCA_031265015.1 Spirochaetaceae bacterium
ACCACCCGGGCAAGGATTTCATCCTCCCCGATTTCGGGAAGTTCAAATTCCTCGTACCGCAGATCGTCCGCCCCGTAAAGGCGGACCGCCGGAGTTTTTTGTCCCATGGTTTTCTCCTCCATAAAAAAGTTCGTATGAAACATCATGCGCTGTTGAACGGCGCGGCTGTCCCGCGCCGCAAAGACACCGCTACAGGGGCCGGAGCGGCCACAGTTCCACCGCTGCCAGCAGCTTTTCTACCGTTTCCCTGTCCGGCGGATTGGTTCCCTCCGTCATGGCGGCTCCTGCCGACGCGGCGACGGAGAGGCGGAGGCTTTCTTCCAGCGGAAGTTTTTTTTCCAGGCCGTAGACGATGGCCGCAACCATGCTGTCCCCGGCTCCCACGGTGGACGCCGCCCTGACAGCCAGGCCGGGGGACCGCCAGCAGCCTTCGGGGGCGGCGAAGATTGCCCCTTCCGGGCCCATGGAAAGGGCCGCCAGCCTTACTCCCCGGGCCAGAAGCTTGACGCAGAGAGCGGCCAGTTCGCCATCGCCGGTTTTTTCCGGTCCGGTTTTCCCGAAGTACTGGAGCAGTTCGTAACGGTTGGGTTTGACATAGTCCGGCGGCGCTTCCATGGCCAGCCGGAAGGCTTCGCCGTCGGCATCCACAAAAACAGTGGAACCCGCCCTCCTGAGCAGCCCGCAGAGGGAGCGGTAGGTATCCGGGGGAAGTCCTCCCGGCAGGCTCCCGGAAAGAACAAAAATCGTATCCGCCCCGGCAATGGAAAGGAGTTTCCCTTCCATTGCCTCCCATTCGGCCGCGCCGATCTCCGGCCCCGGCTCGTTCAGTTCCGTCAGCGTTCCCCCATGGTCGATGACTTTAAGGTTAAGCCGGGTAGGGGAGGCGATGGTGATAAAATCGTTTTCGATATGCCGGTCATTAAGCCGCTCCAAAAGCTCCCGGCCGGAATTTCCCCCGGCAAAACCGGCGGCCAGGCTCCGTCCACCCAGGGCTTTTATTACCGAGGAAACGTTTATCCCCTTGCCCCCCGGATCCAGGGTCACGGAGGAAAGCCGGTTCAGTTTTCCCGGCAGAAGCCGTTCCACCCTGGCGGTTTTGTCCAGCGCCGGGTTCAGAGTAACGGTAACGATCACAGGGTTCCCCTTCCCGAAAGCAGATCGATAATCTTCCGTTTGTCCGTGACGGCCAGGAATTTTTTAACATCCGCTTCGGTTTCCAGGGTTTCCACGATATTTCCCAGAATGTCCAGGTGTTCGTCTCCCCGGGCGGCGATACCAATAACCAGGTGGACCTTGGCTTCGTTCCAGTCGATGGCTTCCGGATAGGTGAGGATCGCGAAACCCGCGGTGATGATCTCGTCCTTGTATTCCTTCTCACCGTGGGGAATGGCGATATAGTTGCCGATGGCGGTACTGAAGGAATTGTCCCGGGCCAGCATACCCTCCACATACCGTTCCCGGACATAGCCGGAATCGATAAGGATTTTTCCGCAGCGCCGGATCACCGCTTCCCTTTCCGCCTTTGGCTGGTTCAGAAAGATATTTTCCGGTTTAAGCATTTCGTTTTCCATAGGTTCCTCCCTGCGCTTGGCAGACTTGTTGTTATGTGTTATCCCTTTAATTTTTCTCCGCAGTACCGGGCCAGTACATCGGAGAGTTCCGCTTCCATAATGTTTCTGGTAAGGGGGCCGTTTCCCCGGCGCACCGCATCCAGAAAAACGGGGGTGTCGATAAGGGCACCGGAGAGGGCGCCCATGATCTGGGTGATTTCCGGGGGACCCTGCTGGGGCAGCAGCATCAGTACCGCCGCCGAGGCCCGCCGGAAATACGGATCGAGGAATCTGCCGCCGCCGGTTTTGGGAATAATGAGGGCGAATACCGGTTCCCCCGCGCCGGCGCTGCGGCTGTGGAGCAGGACAATCCCCAGCTCTTCAATCACCTGGGTATAGAGCGCTTCCCGGGCCATCAGGTCCCGAAAGATCCGGTCCGCCCCTTCCGTTCCCCTGCCGAAGGTGATCGCGGCAAAGCGGACCATCTCTTCAAAACGTATCGAGGGTTCCACCGGGTACACGTCGAACCGGGAGAGCAGGGTTCTGGTTTTTTCCAGCAACGCCACGGCCGCGCCGATCCGTTCCGGTAAGGAAAAACGCTTTTCCCCGGGGACGACGGTTTTTTCTTCAAAGGCATACGAGTTTATCGCTTCCCGGATTTTCCGGTAATCCTCAGGGGTCAACAGGGTATGGACATGGACCACGGGTTTTTGTATTTCCAGGGATATGGTGGAGATAAGAAAGTCCAGGGAATCCCAGGCGGCATTGTCGTTCCAGGCGCAGACTTCCAGATCCAGCTCTCCCTGAAAGCGCTTGCGGATCTGGGAAAGCATCATGTAGGAACTGCCGATCCCCGCTACGCAGACAATGCCCGCCCGCAGAGTCCGTTTGCGGATATTCTTTTCCCCGATTTTAAGGAGGGCCGCGTAAAAGTGGATCGCCACAAAGGAAACTTCCCCCTCCGGCACGGCCCGTCCCAGGTGACTTTCCAGCACCGCGACTGCCCGGCCGCAGTTTTCAAACAAATCAGGATACCGGGAATCCAACTGTCCCTGAAAGGGATCGGGAAGTTCCACATGGTGTTCGATCCGGGTAATGGCGGGCAGCAGATGGCGGCTTAAACCTTCGGTCAGCTGTTCGTCGGTTTTGAGGATCGGCGCCAGGGAGGGATCGAAGGCGTCGATCATTTTAAAGGTCAGGGATTTGAGTTCTTCCGCGGCGTTTCCGGCGCTTAAGGGGGTGTGAAGTTTTGCTCTGCAGCCCTGGATGCGCAGGACCAGGCCGTTTTTTTCTTCCGGTCCCAGTTCCAGGGCAAAGCGCCGCCGAATCCCCCCCGCCAGAATCTCCGCCAGCTGTACCTGAAAGGCCGGACCGGAACCTGTACCTCCGCCGGATTGGGGGACATCCTTTATCCTCGTTTCGCCGGAGCGCCCCTTCTGAACCCGTTCAACGGTTACCATAAGAAACACACCGAGCATTTCCAGGGAAGCTTCGGTCATCCAGTCCAGGTGGGGTTTAAGGCGACCGCAGAGTTCCCTGACGGCGTGTTCCGTTTCCCGGGGCGGATACCCGTAGGCATGGGCGTAGGAGCCGATGCCCGGCTTTTCCCGGAGCAGAGCGGCGGTCATCGCGGACCGGATATCCGCCTCCCCGCCCAGGACATAGACTCCCTGGCCGGGCTTGCGGATCAAGGTTAGGCCGTATTCGCCCAGGATCGGTTCCAGAGCATCCAGATCGCTGGAAACCGTGGCTTCACTGACTCCCAGAAAATCCGCATAGTAAAAAAGTTTCTGCAGGATTCCGTCATTGGAAAGGAGTTCCAAAAGAAGGCACAGAAGCCGCTCCTGCCGGTTTCCCGGTTTAAGGGCATGTTTTTCCCGCAAATCTGCGGTAAGTTTTTGCCGGTCCTCGTCGCCGCAGATAAGCCGGATTCCCCTACCCGAAACGGAGGAAAGTTCCAGGCGGTAGCGGGCGATGAGGTCATCCACGTTTTCCAGTTCCCGAAAAACCGTACGGCGGCTGATGCCTAAATTTTTCGCAATGGCATCCACCGGCACCGGCTCTTCCCGGTCCAGCAGTAATTCCAGGAGTTTGAATAAACGGGGCGAGATCATCTGGGACATGATACTTACAGATTGCCGCTTAAAAAAGCCCTGGCCGCTTCGATAGCTGCCTTCTCGTCTTCTCCCTCGGCTCTGACTATCAGGTTTTCCCCCTTTTTTACCCGGAGCTTCATCAGGGCAAAGAGTTTTTTTCCGTCCACCGCGGCATCCCCCCTGCCCATGGTGACGGCGCTGGAAAATTCCTGCATCTTTTTTATCAGGAGTCCCGCGGGCCGGGCGTGGATTCCGTCGGGGTCCTGAATGGTGTATACAAATTCCTGCATGATTCCTCCCATAGTGCCGGCGGAACATACCGCCGGGAAATAAGGAAACCGCCGGTTCCGCCGCAGCTGTGCCGGACCCGGCTGTTTCCCCATCAGTTTCGTATTACTTTTTAAGTTTGGCGATCAGTTCCTCGTATTCCGGGGCGTTAAGGAAATCGGTAATGGTGACCAGCGCCGCTTTGGGGTTCGCCGCCGCCGCCCGGTCTTTCAGCTCCCTGTGGCATACGATGATGTCCGCATCCGCGGGAACTTCGCTTACCGGGGAATGTTCCACCTTGATGTCAAGCCCCGCGTCTTTGATTTTTTTCCGCAGCTTGGTGGCTCCCATGGCGCTGGACCCCATACCGGCATCGCAGGCAAAAATGATTTTGCGTACCCTGGCGGAAAAAACGGCCCCCGCCACGGTGGTTTCTTCTACGGAGATCCCCTTGGATTCGGCCTTCATCGCCCGGGTTGACGCCTGGGCTTCGCTTAGATCCGCATCGTCCTTGCCGAAGGTTTTCAGCAACACCATGGAAAGAAAGAACGAAACCGCCCCGCCGATAAGGATTCCCCCGATATTGGCAACGTAGGCCCCTTTGGGAGTCATCATCAGTTCCGCGAAGATGCTGCCCGGTGAAGCGGGAGCGATAAGGCCGCCGCCGAAGATGCTTAAGGAGAGGACGCCGGCGAAACCGCCGCCTATCATGGCCAGGATAAGGATGGGGTTCATCAGCACATAGGGGAAGTAAATTTCGTGGATGCCTCCCAGGAAGTGGATGATTACCGCGCCGGGAGCGCTGCTCCTGGCGTTTCCCTTGCCCAAAAGACAATAGGCCAGAAGAAGGCCGCAGCCGGGACCGGGATTGGATTCGATCATAAAGTAAATGGACCTACCGATGGTCTCCACCTGCTGGGTTCCCAGGGGAGTAAAGACCCCGTGGTTAATGGCGTTGTTGAGGAAGAGGACTTTGGCGGGTTCCACCAGAACAGATGCGAAGGCCAGCAGCTTGTGATCCACCAGCCAGCCTACTCCGGCCCCCAGGGCGTTGGTACAGGTTTCGGCAATGGGGCCTATGCCCAGATAACAGATCACCGCCAGAATGCCGCCGAGGATGCCGGCGGAAAAATTGTTTACCAGCATCTCAAAGCCTGCGGGGATCTTGTCCGACGCGGCATCGTCAAATTTTTTGATCAGCCAGCCGCCCAGGGGTCCGGCGATCATCGCGCCCAGGAACATGGGGATGCTGGCCCCCATGATGACGCCGATGGTGGCGATGGAACCTACCACCCCACCCCTGACGCCGTGGATCATCTTGCCGCCGGTATACCCGATGAGCAGGGGCAGCAGGTAACTCAGCATAGGGCCCACCATGTTTCCCAGTTTTTCATTGGGTATCCATCCGGTGGGGATGAACAGGGCGGTGATAAGCCCCCACGCGATAAAAGCGCCCAGATTCGGCATGACCATGGCGCTTAACGACCGCCCGACCTTCTGGATCTGTTGTTTCATGTTTTTCCTCCTTGAGTATGTTAGTGAGTTATACTTCAAGAATTTATTGTACTAAAGTTCCCGGGGAACGCAAGAAAAAGAGCTGTGAATTTGGCACTCCCCAAAAGTGCCAGATTTTAACCGGGCCAAAAAATCCGTCGGGGTCCGTATTGCCTCACGTGAAATTCAAACCGTAGTAACCAATGCCTCATATGCGCCATACACGGCATCCAGGGCGGAAACCGATACCGCCGCGTCGGATACTGGAAGCCATCTTGTATGTGTTGCGAACCGGTATGCAGTGGAAGGCGTTGCCGAAAGGATACGGGGCGGGCAGCAGTATCCATGAGTATTTCAGTGAATGGGCACAGGCCGGTTTTTTCCGAAGGATGTGGCAGGAGGGGCTTTTGACCTATGATGAAGCGCACGGGCT
>JAISDG010000062.1 GCA_031265015.1 Spirochaetaceae bacterium
CAGGAGGCGGCCTCCCGGTTCTGTTCCACCGGGAAGCCCCAGGCCCCCAGGGCCGCGGCGGCGGCGGTGGAGACGAGGCCGTCCAGGTCGTTGGGGCAGTCGATAAAGACTGCGGCCCCTTGCCGGGCGCTATAGCTCTTTTCCGGCATCGCGGAACGGAGGGCGTCGGTTTCGGCAAACATGGCTCTGGCCCTGCCGGGATGCAGGATCTGGGCGAATCCCCGGACCGCGTTAAAGTCAGGGCTTCCCCCGTAGGCGGCGGCGAGGTTGAAACGCAGGGCCCGCGAGAAGGCTTCGACCTCGTTTTCCGCCGCGCCGGACAGGGCCAGGAGGGTGTCTCGGACTTTGGCCGCCTCGGGTTCGTAGAGGGTCCAGGCTTCCTCCCGGTCGATAAAGGCCACCGTCTCCCACGCGCCGGTAGCGGGGTTGACCCAGGGATCTCGGGCATAACGCACCGCTATCAGGCGGGTATAGGAACGCACCAGGGTACTGGTTTCGAGCCGGGATTCGGCGCTGGTCCGACGGTCCTCTCCGGCCCCGGACTGGCGGAAGGATTCTTCGGCGATGATTTCGCTGCTAATCTCGCTTTCAAAGTAGAAGGAGATCCCGTTCAGCGCAGCCAGTTCCGCCTCCTGCAGGGTACTGCTCTGCCCCTGCCGGGCGATATAGGCCGAGCGGGGATAGACGGCTTCCACGTTCCCCGCCCAGGCGGGGGCTGCCGCGTTTTGAGGCGTCCCCGCACAGGCGGCAAACAGCACCGCCAGCCCTGTACATACCGGATACATGATAGTTTTATGTGTAATTGCAGTCATCCTGCGTACCTCCCTGGTATGCCGTAATAAGAATGTTTAGGGGCAGTAAAAAGATTTTTTGAGTGGAAAAAACGTTTAAAATTATGAAAAAAGGAGGGACAAGAGCCGTGCCAAGTTTTGACAAATCCGGAAATAGTTTTCAGATTTTTGACAATTTTTTTGCCCACCCTCGGCATGGATGTACTTTACTACACAGATAGAATAAAAAACAAGGCCCAAGAATCGCCAGGGACGCTGTAGCCGCTGCCCGTTCACCCAAAGGCGGGGGGGTAGAGTTTTGCGGGGAACTTCGGCAAACTGTCAACAGGGCTGTCCCGCGGCCGCATAAAAGGAGTTTTCAGTGAGCGAAATTATTGACATCCGAAGCGATACCGTCACGGCGCCTACTCCGGCCATGCGGAAGGCCATGGCCCGGGCGGAAGTGGGGGACGATGTATACGGCGATGATCCTACCGTTAACGCCCTGGAAAAACTTGGAGCGGAGCTGGTGGGAAAGGAAGCGGCGGTCTTTGTCCCCTCCGGCACCTTCGGGAACCAGGCCGCCCTGTTTACCTGGTGCGAACGGGGAAGCGAGGTTATCCTGGGGGAAGACTGCCACATTCTCCAGCACGAGGCGGGGGCCGCCGCGGTCCTTGCCGCCGTCCAGACCAGGCCCATAAACGCCCCGGAGGGGGTTCTGCCGGCCCGGGAACTGGCCCTGCGGCTGCGAAAAGCGGACATGCACAGCCCGGGGACCAGCCTTATCTGCCTGGAAAACGCCTATTCCGGCAGGGCGGTTCCCCTAAAGGCCATGGACGGCGTGCGGCGTATCGCGGACCAGTGGAAGCTGCCGGTACATCTGGACGGCGCCCGGATCTTTAACGCCGCCGCCGCCCTGGGCTGCGGCGCCGCGGATATAGCCGCTAAAGCCGACTCGGTAATGTTTTGCCTTTCCAAGGGACTCTGCGCTCCCGTGGGCTCCCTGCTGGCGGGAACGAAGGAATTTGTAGAAAGGGCCCGGCGGCGGCGGAAAATTATGGGAGGCGGCATGCGCCAGGCGGGGATCCTGGCCGCCGCGGGAATCATCGCCCTGCGGGAACACCCTTCCCGGCTGGGAGAAGATCACCGGCGGGCACGGCAGCTGGAAGAGGCCCTGGCCCGTCTCCCGGGCCTTACCGTGGAAAAGGGAGACATCAACCTGGTCTTCTTCCGCATACCGGATACCCTGCCTGTTCAGGGGGTCATGCAAAAATTTCGTGACCGGGGGATTATCATCAACGAGCCCCTGCAGGGGGCCTTCCGTTTCGCACTCCACTACTGGATTGGGGACAGGGAACTGGAAAAACTGACGGAAGTTTCCGAAGCTGTTTTTGGCGCCCCGGCGGGCCGGAAGGCATAAGGCGATGGCGGCCCGGACGGCGGATAAAAAACCCTTTCAGGAAAGGCTGAACAAAGCCTACGACTGGATGGCCGGGGAAGGCATCGGCATGGCCATGATCGAAGACGCGGAGGGCCGCAGGGATTCCAGCCTGCGCTGGCTTACGGGGATGCCCGCGGACGCCCTGCTGTTCCTGTCGGTGGAACGGAAGGCTCTGCTGGTACCCTGGGATATCAACATTGCCAGGCTCTATGCCGAAGCGGATTACCTGCGGTCCTACGGGGAGTTTGACCGCCTTTCCGTGACGGCCTGCAAAAAAGCGGCGGCGCTGCTTAAAATACCGCATAACTCGCGGATAGAAATTCCCTCCGTTACCCCCTACCCCCGGTTCCTTGCGTTTATCGAAGCCCTGACGGATTTTGACGTGATCTGCCGGGAATCGGAAAGCTTTAACGGCGCTTTGGAACAATTCCGCGCGGTCAAGGACGAAGAAGAAATTGCCGTCTACCGCCGGGCCGGGGCAATTACCGACGGCATTATCGACCTGCTGGAAAAACAGCTGCGGGGAGGGAAAATAAAAACCGAATATGATGCCGCCCAGCTTATCGAAGGGGAATGCAGGAAACAGGGCTGCGAAGGTACGGGCTTTGAGACCCTGGCCGCGGGCCCCGATCGGAGCTTTGCCATCCATGCCTTTCCCCCGTACACGACAGAACCCTTTGGCACCCGGGGGCTGTCTATCCTGGATTTCGGGGTCTCCTACAAAGGATATACCACCGATGTAACCCTGACGGTAGCGGCGAATATTACCAGGGCCCAGGGAAAGCTTGTGACCCTGACCGAAAAAGCCTGCAAGCTGGCCCTGGAAACGGCCCGGAACGGCAGGGCCGCGGCGGATATTGCCGCCGGGGTGGATGCTTTTTTTGCCGGGGCAAACAAAAGCATGCCCCATGCCCTGGGTCACGGCATCGGCCTGGACGCCCACGAAAGCCCGGTTCTGCGTAACCGGGGGGATAACGGCTGGATCCTTGAACCGGGGATGGTGATCACCCTGGAACCGGGCCTCTACGATCCCAAACTGGGGGGCTGCCGGCTGGAGAACGACATACTGATTACGGAACAGGGCGCGGAAGCGCTGACCCATTCCCGGATTATCCGGTTATAGGGTAAACCCCGCGGCAGACAAAGAACGGCCTTCTTTCAAAACTCCGCAACCTTTGCCGTATAACCGTGTCGAAAAAACACAAGGAAAGGAAGGCTCAAAGGGGTGATTTTTTAGTAATCCCCGGGGTATTATGGGATCGTTGCGGATTCAACAAAAGGAACATGTATGGAAAGATCCTCTGCCGCCCAGGTAGTCATCGCCGTTATTCCCATCGTAGGTATTGTCATGGGCTCGGCGGTTGCTTTTTTCTACCTGCTCTGGTACCACAAGCGCAGGATGCTGCTGATTAAAGCCGGCCAATACCACAAACCAAACTTCGATCTGCTGTCATTCAGCCTGCTTACCGGACTTTTATTAACCACCGTGGGGATAAGCCTTACCGTTTTTCTGGCCCTTATCGGGGGCGCCGGGTACGGCCTTTTGGGAGGAATCATCCCCCTGTCCATGGGAATCGGCCTCTTAGGGTACTATATTATTAAACGCAGCGTCCGCGGTTCATGAGGGCCGGCGGGTCCGGCCGGCCGGCCATGGGGGAACCGGAAAATACGGCCGGATTTTTGGAAACCCGGGATGAAGCTATTCTGGTAGATCAGATTCTGTCGGGACAAAAGGAACTGTTCCGGCTGTTAATCGATCGCTACCAGCGAAAGGTTCATGCCATGGGGGCCAGCTTCTTCCGGAACGCGGAGGATGCCGCGGATTTTACCCAGGAGGTATTTATCAAGGCATACCAGAATCTGGCCTCCTTCGGGGGCCGGTCCCGGTTTTCTACCTGGCTGTACCGTATTGCCTATAATACCGCGGTGAACGGCATTAACCGGCGCAGGGAATACCAGAGCCTGGCGGAGGACCCGCTGGTGGAAGAAGGGCCCGAACAGCAGGCCCTGCGGCAGGCGGCCCGGCAGGCGGTAAAAGACGCGGTGGCGGAACTGCCGGAAAAGTACCGGATCTGCGTGGATCTGTTCTTTTTTTACGACTGTTCCGTCAGGGAAATCGGGGGAATTACGGGGCTGCCGGAAAATACCGTAAAATCCCATGTATTCAGGGCCAAAAAACTGCTGCGGGAAAAGCTCGGGCAGCTTTTATAGGAGTACGGCATGAAATGTAATAATGCGATGGATATGATCTATGACGGGGATGAGCCGATCCCGCTTAAACAGCGCTTTTGTCTGGCCCTTCATATACTGGTATGCGGACACTGCGCGGCCCGCCTGGCCCGCTACGAAGAGGCCATGTATGAACTGCGGACCAGCTTCTTTCCCCCCGCCCCGGATCTGAGCGGCTCCATCATGGAGCGCATCGGTCGCATATACGAAGAGGACATGGACGCCGAACCTGTTTTTGCCATCCCCGGAGGAGTTTCTACCAGGGCCTGGGTTATCGTGGGCTTTATCATCCTGCTTTCCCTGGCCACCCTGTTTTTCGGCAGCGATTTTACCGCGGTTGCTTTGGATCAGGGTTCTTCGTTTCTGGTACCCCTGGGTCTTACCATCGGCATTGTGCTTACCAGCTACGGCGCCCTTTTTATCGGGAGCCACCTGGAGGAACTGTCGGAACGGTTTCTGGGGTCCGATTCGCCCTGGGGAAACCGGTTAAAGCCGCGCTAATCTGCCGGGGCAGGATACGCCCGGTTTCTAAAGCCGCATGTATTCCAATATATAGAGGTCCGCTATCTGTCCCAGATGCAGGGCCGAATTATAACGGCTTAAAAGCTCCCGGCCAATCGTATCTTCGTCCAGGACACTCAATTCCTCCGCGGTAAAGGTCCCCAGGTATTCCGCGGTGGCCGATTTAAAATACGACACCCGGGACGCCAGTTCCTCCGCAAAGGGCCGGTCGTTTTTATCGTAGGGAAACGCCAGGGAAATGACCAGGGTTTCCGGTTCCGGATCCGCGGTGGTAATCCGCATGGAACCGATACCGGAAAAAATGCTGCCCCCCCCGGGGGAGCCGCCGGAGGGCAAAGGGGTTTCCAGGGTTCCCCGTTTCTTTTTGGCAAGGCCGTAAACCGTTCCGGCCAGAATAATCACCCCCACAAGAACGAGGACGGCTACGAGCGCCCGGTACACCAGCAAAGACCGGAAGGGGCGCTTTTCTACACGCTTCATGTTTTTAGTATAGTAAAGAATACCGTTATTGTTAAAGGTTTAACGCGCCTTCTCCCAGCCCTTCTTGATATTCTTGTCCATATACTCCTCACAGATCGCCAGTATCTGGTCTTTGTTCCCCGACACGCGGACTTCGCTCTGCAGGGGCTCGGCCCGTTCGGAACTGAAGTTGGTGTAGGAAAACACATAGGCCGGATACGCCGCTCCCCCCGGGGCGGGGATCTTTTCCTTGTTGGTTTTCCACACAAGGAATTTCTGTACCATCAATTTTGAACCCTGGGTCTTTTTATACACCTCCCGCTTAACCAGCTCCGACGGAGCAAGGGCGGCGTTTTCTTCGGTTTTTTCCGCATAGGGGTTATAGCCGATCTCGTTAACCTGGGCAAGGCGTACATCCCGGGGGTTAACGGTTTTGTCCTCCCGGAACCGGGAAAAGATCGGGAACACCACCGACACCCCCGCCGCGGTACCCGCCCGGTGGTACACGTTGTTCTTTATTTCCAGCCGGGGATTAAAAATGGGGCCCGAGCTGGTTTCAAAAAGCACGTCATTGATGTTGAGTTCTATCACCAGTTCCGGGCGGATCATATGAAAGGCAACGTGGTTTGAGTCGGTTTCGATATACCTGGAATCAACCTTCATATCAAGGAGCCGGGGAAGCAGTTTCTTCTTAAGATCCTCGTCCAGGCCGTTGCCGCATCTGCCGATTACCTGGAAACCGCCGTCTTCGCCCATCAGGGCCAGGAGCAGGGTCCGCACCTGGTCCCTGGTATCGCCGGTACCTTCGGAAAAGCCCACCACGGCGGCGTCGATGGAATACCGGTTCTTTACCTTGTAAATCATGGGCAGTTCGCTGCGAACCACCAGGCCTTCACCGCCCTCTTCATCGACCCATTTGGCAAAGAGCGCCTTAACCTGGTTCCTGGAATCCGCGGTTTCGCAGCGCACCGGCTGCACCATCGCGCTGGTTCCGCAGGCCGCCGCGAGCTTTTCACGAACCTCCCCATAGGACGCGGCCCTGAAGGGTTTACCGTCCAGGGAAACAATATCAAAGGGCGCAAGCCGGAGCCTGCCGTGGAGGGATTTATCCGCCAGAGCGGCCAGGACCTCAAACACCCGGGACCGTTCTTTTTCCTCATCGAGGTACAGTTCCGCAGGGATCACCGCCTGGGTAAAGCCCGCCGCCCTGAAAAGCACCGCCGCTTCTTCCATGCAGGGAAGGCCCATGCGGACCCTGCCCCCCGAGTTGAGGGCAAAACAGTCGGTTCCGTTCCAGAACAGGACCGCCAGTTCCCCGTCGTACTTTCTGGTTACATAGTAGGACGTACCGCCAAGCCGTTCATCAATCTGGGCGGGATTGATCGAAATGTAATTTTTACAGACATCTTTTTTATAGGAAGCGGCCGCATCCGTGGTTTCCTGATCCACCGCGTCGGAGGCGCCTTCCCAATA
>JAISDG010000080.1 GCA_031265015.1 Spirochaetaceae bacterium
CCCCCCCCCCCCCCCCCCCCCCCCCCCCCCCCCCCAAGACTAAACATTCCCCTTGAGACGACTGCTTTGGAAGCCGGTTTTTTACTGGTAAGCCCTGATAAAGCTGTCATTTGAAAAAAGCATAGCAAGGCCCGGAAAAAGTTACAATCCGCCGCAGGCGGCACGGCGGCACGCCGCCGGGCCTATAATTGCCACAGCGCCGCGTTCCTGGTAGTATAAAAACATCCGGCCCGGGCCGGACCACATCGTACAGGAGTTTTGAATCACCATGGCCAAGTACCCCTTTGAAACCATAGAACCCAAGTGGCAAAAATACTGGGAAGAACACAAGACCTTCAAGGCGGTGGAAGATCCCTCTATCCCCAGGGAAAAGCGCCGCTATGTATTGGATATGTTTCCCTACCCTTCCGCCCAGGGCCTTCATGTGGGGCATCCCGAAGGCTATACCGCCACGGATATTTACTGCCGGTACCTGCGCATGAACGGCTTTAACGTGCTTCATCCCATGGGATTTGATTCCTTTGGGCTTCCCGCGGAAAACTATGCCATCAAGATGGGAATCCATCCCGCCAAAACCACGGCGGACAACATCAACCATTTCCGGGAACAGATCAAGTCCCTGGGTTTTTCCTACGACTGGGACCGGGAGCTGGCGACATCGAACGAGGACTACTACCGGTGGACCCAGTGGATCTTTCTTAAACTCTTCGAAAAGGGCCTGGCCTACGAAGCGGAAAGCCCCATCAACTGGTGCCCTTCCTGCAAGACCGGCCTTGCCAACGAGGAAGTGGTGGACGGCCTCTGTGAACGCTGTAAAACCAAAGTAGTCCGCCGGCGGATCCGCCAGTGGATATTGAAGATCACCGCCTACGCGGAACGGCTGCTGGAAGATCTGGACGGCCTGGACTGGCCAGAGCCGGTCAAGCAGATGCAGCGGAACTGGATAGGCCGTTCCGAAGGGGCGGACGTAAGCTTTGCCATCGACGGTTTTCCGGAGGGGCTTGAAATTTATACCACCCGGCCCGACACCCTTTTCGGGGCGACCTATATGGTTCTCTCGCCGGAACATCCCCTGGTAGGAAAGATCACCACGGCGGAACAGAAAGACGCCGTCGCGGCCTACGTGGACGCGGCGGCAAAAAAAAGCGACCTGGAACGGACCGATCTGGCCAAGGAAAAGACCGGGGTCTTTTCCGGGGCCTACGCGGTAAATCCCGTCAACGGAAAAAAAATCCCCGTCTGGATCGCCGACTATGTCCTGATTTCCTACGGTACGGGGGCAATCATGGCGGTTCCCGCCCATGACGAGCGGGACTGGGATTTTGCCAAGGTCTTCAATCTGCCCATAGTGCAGGTCGTTTCCGCGGACAAGCCCGCGGGTCCGGCGGACTATTCCGCCGAACCCGCCGAGTGTACCACCGCCGACGGGTATGCCGTTAATTCCGGACACTTCACCGGGCTTTCCACCCGGGACGCCGTCAGGGCCGTTACCGGCTGGCTTGCCGAACAGGGCATAGGCCGAAAGGCGGTCAACTATAAACTCCGGGACTGGATCTTCAGCCGCCAGCGTTACTGGGGCGAACCCATCCCCCTGGTCCACTGCGAACGCTGCGGTACCGTTCCCCTGGACGAAAAAGACCTGCCCCTGCCCCTGCCCGATGTCCAGTCCTACGTTCCCACGGGAACCGGTGAATCCCCCCTGGCGAATATCGGCGGGTGGGTCAACATCATCTGCCCCAAATGCGGCGGCAAAGCGCGCAGGGAAACCAACACCATGCCCCAGTGGGCGGGTTCCTGCTGGTACTACCTCCGCTACCTGGACCCCCGTAATACCAAAGCCTTTGCCGGCAGGGACAAAATCGATTACTGGGCGCCGGTGGATCTCTACGTGGGAGGGGTCGAACACGCCGTGCTCCACCTCCTCTACGCCCGGTTCTGGCACAAGGTCCTCTACGACTGCGGCTTGGTAAACACCAAAGAGCCCTTCCGGCGTCTGGTTAACCAGGGGATGATTACGAGTTTCGCCTACCAGCGGAACGACAAAACCCTGGTTCCGACAGACCAGGTGGAAAAACAGGGAAGCCGCTTTGTGGAAAAGGCCACAAGCGAAGAGGTAACCGAGGTTATCGCCAAAATGAGCAAGAGCCTTAAAAACATCATCAACCCCGACGAGATCATCCGTGACTACGGCGCCGATTCCCTGCGGGTCTACGAAATGTTCATGGGCCCCCTGGAAGTAAGCAAGCCCTGGAGCACCGCCGGCCTTACCGGCGTATCCCGCTTTCTGGAACGGCTCTGGGCCATCGGCGAAAAAGTACAAAGGGGGGAAGCCTCCCCCCCCGCTCCGGCCGCGCGGGGCGCGTCCTCCGCTTCCCCCCTCAGCGGGGGGAGCTCCCCCCGCAACGCCCCCCCGGCAAAACCGGACATCCCGGAAGCCGTACCGGCAGATCTGCTCAGGCTGCTGCATAAAACCATCAAGAAGGTCAGCGGCGATACGGCGGCGCTCAATTTTAACACCGCCATCAGCGCCATGATGATCTATTCCAACGAGCTTATCAAACTGGCCGAAGTCCCCCCCCCGCTCTGGGAACCCCTGGTAAAGATGCTTTCCTGCTACGCCCCCCATCTGGGCGAAGAGCTTTGGGAACGGCTGGGCCGCGGGGAATCGGTAACAAAGGAAGCCTGGCCCTCCTGGGACGAAGCCCTCTGCGCGGAAAGCGAGGTAACCGTGGTGGTGCAGGTAAACGGCAAAGTCCGGGACAAGTTTACCGCCCCCGCCGGTACGGCAAAGGACGCGCTTGAAAAAGAAGCCCGCTCCCTGCCGGGCATACAGAAATGGCTCGAAGGCAAAACCATCGCCAGGGTGATCGTTGTACCGGATAAACTGGTGAACATCGTGATCGCCGCCCAATAGTTCCCGCGGCGTTCCATTTGGTTCCCGCGGCGATGATCACCGCCCAATAGTCCCGGCGGCCTTCCGTACGGCTTCCTCTATATAGTCGTAGGCAAGGAAAACCCGGATGCCCTTTTCGGCAAGCTCCATGCGGGGAACCTCGCCGATCCGCATAACCAGAACCGCGGAACAGCCGGCAACGGCGCTGATGATCCTTTCAATTTTACCGGTATGGGATCCGCAGTTATCCCGGAAGGAAACTTCGCCCGCCGGCCGGCCCGGTTCCGGCGGATGGCAGTACCGGGGAACGGCGCGTTTTTCCACAAACCGGATTTTACCGCCGGTATACTCATAAATGAAAAAGACGGAAACATGTCCGAAATGTTCGTCAACCATAACGCCGGTTTTTGACGCCACCGCAAAAAACAGGGTCCCTTTTTTTTGAGAGAAACCCGCAGCCGCGGCATCTTCCTTTGCGTCCTTCGTATGTGCGGCAATGTCCGTATTTCCGGGAGCCGGGCTTTCCGCAAAGAGGTACGACATATCGTTGTCCAGCGGCCCGGCGGCATCGGATCGGCACTGGCGGCAGTGATACATCTGGGGAAGTATCGCTTCACAGGTTTTGCGGATTTTATCAAGTTCTTCACGGCTTACCATGGGCAGTGTTTCAAAAAGCGTATGCCTAACCGGAATTAACTGCATGATATTGGTCAGCAAGGCTCCGGCGTCTTTGACCTTTTGAACCAGCCGCGGTATTTGTCCGTCGTTCAAACCCCTGATTAACACGATGTTTACCTTGCACGCCAGGCCCAGTCCGGCAGCTTTTTGTATGCCCTCAATCTGGTTGTGAAGGAGTATTTCCGCGGCTTCTTCGCGGATATACCGCTTTCCCTCATAATCAATATACCGGTAAATCCTTTTTGCCGTTTCCGCATCAGCGGCGTTTACCGTAACGGTTATATGCGACACTCCGGCGTTCCTTAAATCCTCCGCATAACGGGGAAGCAAAAGCCCGTTTGTCGAAATACAAAACAAAACCTCCGCGTCTTCACCGCGTATAAGGCGCAGGGTTTCGATGGTCCGCTCAATGTTCGCCAGGGCGTCTCCGGGCCCCGCAATGCCCGCCACGGTTATACACGGCGTTTTCTCTTTGATAAGCCTGTAGCGTTCAAGGGCCTCCGCCGGGTTGATTACTTTTGAAGTAACCCCGGGACGGCTTTCGTTAACGCAGTCAAAAGACCTCCGGCAATAATTACACTGCATATTACACGCGGGGGCAACAGGCAGATGGATCCTCCCATAGCCTTTGCCGCATGATCCTTCGGCAAAACAGGGATGTCCGGCGGTTTTCCGGTCATACTTCATGCCGCTGACCTCTGCCGTTTTGTATATCCAAAGCGATAATCCTGCCGGTATTCCCGGCATAAATGCACTGATGCCCGGCAAGCAGGACATGATCCTTCCGGCTGTTTTTATTGTAACTGTCGATCACTTCGACATAGGTTTCATGGCTGTATTCAACATGCAGGATGCTTGCCGTAACCAGCTTTAATTCTTCAAGGGCAAGAGAATTATAGGGACATAAATGCATGACGCCGGCCTGTTCTTTCCGGTCCAGGATTACCCCAAGCAGGGCAACAAGATAATGCGCGGCGAACTCGGCATACCGTTCTTTTCCCAGGCTCTTCATGTCCGCATAGGGGTCGGCAAGGGACAGTATTGTTACCCCCTTTTGCAGCGCCTTAACCATATAGGATGAAAGCCCCCGGGTAATGGTATCAAGGGCGGCATGTATTTCCTTTTTGTTTTTTCGAAGCCAGCGGTAAAACAACGCGGGCTCCACCAGGGAAGCCAGAATGGAATAGGGGCCGTTAACTTTAAGCAGCGCCGTTTTATCCCGCGGCGCCGCTTCTATCGCTTCAAGAACCGCTTTCACCGCCGCCGTTTCGTCCAGCATGGGAAGCGCGGTAAGCATTACCGGTTCTGTCCACACATAGCCGGTAACGGGAAAACCGTTTTTTGTGATTCCTGTTTCCGCGCCGAAGGCCGCCGCTTCGGTAATAAAATTTTCGGGAAACGCCGCAATAACTCCCCCGGACAGAACGGCAGACAGGGGATCTCCTTTCCCGCTGAGATGTCCCAGACAATAGGCGTTCATATCCATACATCCGTCCTAAAAAGCCATGTGCTTAACAAAGACGCGGTCAAAATTTTCATGCTTTGCAAGCTCAACGGTATCGATCCGCTTTACCAGGTTCTGCATGCTGTCCGTAAAACCGCTGTTCAACAGAAAAGCCACAGCGCCCGATAAAGACGTATTGCCGGAAAAATATATCCTGCCGGCAAATTCTTCCGGCAATAAACCAATGGCAAGCAGGCTTTGTTCCTTCAGGTGATACCCAAAGGAACCGGCTATTTCCACCGCAGTAATGTCCCGGGGGCTTAGGTTAAAATGGGCAAGAAGCAATTCTATGCCCGTCCGGATCGCGCTTTTCGCGAGCTGTATCTGCCTGATATCCTTTTGGGCAAGGAAAACATCACGGGTAATAAAAAAGGCTTTTTTTCCGTCCTTGTCCCTCATGCGGCCTTTAAGTTCCCCGGCATAAGCGCCGTTTTCCGGCTGAACAAAACGTCCGTTAGCCGCAATGACGCCCGCGGCGGTCAGTTCCGCGGCGATGTCAAGAAGGCCGCTTCCGCATATTCCCGAAGCTTCCGCTCCGTCTATGACCGTAAACGAAACTTCCCCCCCGTGTATTGAAAAAGAATCTACCGCTCCCCGGCCTGCCCTCATTCCGCAGCTGATGTTCATTCCCTCAAAGGCGGGGCCCGCGGCGGTGGAAGAAGCGGCGATTTTTCCCCCGGCGGCCAGGACCATTTCGCCGTTAGTACCGATGTCGATAAAAAGAACCCGCCCTTCAGCCCTGTCCAGCCGGGATACGAGAATGCCGGAGCTAATATCCGCGCCGACATAGGCGGAAATAACCGGCGGCAGATAGACAAGCCCGAAGGGCGATACGGCAATGCCCAGCTCCCGCGCTGGTATGTACATGTTCCCTGAAATTGCGGGAGTATAGGGGTACTGCCCCAGCGGATGGGGATTTGTTTTTGTGGCCAGATGGAGCATGGCGGTATTGCCGCTGAACACTATTTCATAAATATGCGCCCTGCTGATTTTTACCCGGGAGGTCATCGTTTCTATCATTTTGTTAAGACAATCGATAAAAACGGTAAAAAGGGTCTGCAGGCCCTCATCCTTTGACGCAAAATGTATGCGGGAAAGGACATCCTGGGCATAGGCCGTCTGGGGATTCAATTCGCTTGCCACATCCATCTGCTCACCGCTTTGTACGTCAATCAGGGCGGCAGCCAGCGTCGTGGTTCCAATGTCAAGGGCAATAGCATAGACAGCTTTGGAAGTATCTCCTTTTTCAGTGCCGATTACAGCTTCCCCGGCGTACACTTCCGTTCCGGTTATGCCGTGCTCCGTTTTTAGTTTTTTGCGAATATACGGCCTGCGATCATATTCAAAGCTTCTGCCCTGAACCAGTATCCTCATCGAGTTGTTTTCGTCTGCGTAATCCTTTGTTTCTACTTCTATATCGCCGGTGATGATTGACTGGCACGCCAGAACACAGCCTTCTTTTTGTTCACCTTCCGGTATTACATGCGTTGTTACAAGGGTTGTGACGTGGCCCCTGTGTTGGGGACGGATTTTGACCCTGCATTTACCGCAGCTTCCTGCCGCGTTACAGGGAGACTCGATAATAACGCCGGCCTGCCTGGCGGCCTCGAGAATGGTGACGCCTTCCGTAATCTGTACGGATTTTTTCTCCCGGACAAAAACAACACGCGGCACGGTTTACGCCCCTTCTTTTACCTGGCTGGTAAAGGCCCTGATATTGGAAAGGGGCGTAGAGGTCGAAAGGCCGCAGGCCGGCGCCAGGATATTAATTTTTTGTTCCACGAGGTGTCTTGCCGCGGCAAAAATTTTTTCCGGGCCGCTGAATTCCAGCATATAGGTACTCAAATTCCCCATGGTGGTAAGGGCCGGAAATTCCTCTTTTAATTTATGCAGGCTTACCATGGCGTCAACGCTGACAGCCTTTCCCTGTAGCGCCGCCAGATGTTTTTTCACCGTCTTTACATCGCCGCAAATATGTACGATGACCGGAACTCCCATCCTGTGTACTTCCTGTACAATCTTGTTTATGTACGGAAGGGCAAATTCCTGAAACAACAGGGGGCCAAGGATCTCGCCGGTAGCGGTGGGGTCGGCTATTGATACGGCGGCGGCGCCGTTTTCCGCCATAAGACGCGCGTATTCGACGATCTGTTCCGTAACGTAGTTGATCACCCTGTGGGCCGCCGTATTCTTTTTGCGGAGTTCCTTAAGGAATGTTATCGGATCAACCAGGGAAGCGCTTAAAGTAACGGGACCGGTAATGCTGCCGATAACAGGAATATCGGGGTGCTTTTTTGACAGGGAACTTACCGCCCCGATAACCGCCTCCGCCCGTTTGTTTTTCAGTATTGCCCCTTTTGACAAAAACCGTACCGCTTCAACCGAGGAAAAAGGTTCCCGGGCTATCTTGGGTTCGCATTTGAGCGATCCAAAATTTATATCGCTGCCAAGCGCCTCGGCTTCTATGGTCATACAAAAGGGAAGGCCGAAATTTTCAAAGCCCGTCTGTTCCGACACGTCCCGGGCCAGGTTTTCCATCAGGCCGGCGGCATGATGGGCTTCGGGCAGGGTGTGTCCGGTTTTCCGCATAACGTCAACAATTGCCGCGTTCATCATGCCGCCGGGGCATATTACCGGCGGCCGTTCCGTACCCCGGCCGCTCAAAGAGCGCAGCAGCCGTTCTTTGGGGGAAAAAACATCTGTCATATACCGGCCGTCTCCCCGCGGCGTATACTGTCATTTTCCCCGCACTCCCGGTCCGCGGGGACGCATGTCCGGGCCAGCCTTTTGCACATCCGGACCGCATCCGCGGCGTTGCTTGAATAACCGTCGGCCCCGATGCGGTCGGCAAAAGCCTGGGATATGGGACCCCCTCCCACCGCAACCTTAAATTTGCCGCGGATGTTTTTTTCCTTCAGAATTTTTATAACATCCGCCATGGCGTCCATGGTGGTCGTCATTAACGAAGAAAGTAAAATAAATTCGGCCTTTGTTTCAATCGCTTTTTCCACAAAAGTCAGGGGCGGAACATCCCGTCCCAAATCCAGTACTTCAAAGCCGGCGCTTTCCAGCATGATACGGACAAGATTCTTGCCGATGTCGTGGGTATCGCCTTCAATCACGCCGATAACGGCCTTATGTTTCTGCCGGGTCTCTTCCTGCTTTAAATGAGGTTTCAGGACATTTATCCCCGCGTTCATCGCATCGGAACAGATAAGAATTTCCGGCACAAAATATTCTTCCTCATCAAAAAGTTTTCCCGCCCGTTCCATACCGTCTCCCAGCCCCTTGTCGATGGCTTCGTAGGCGTCCGCTTTTTCATCAACCGCCTGCCGGGACAGCCGAACTGCTTCGTCCTCATCCATGTTCACCACCGCGTCCGATAATTGCTGCAGTAATTCCGCGCTCATTTTTCCGCCCTCCGTGATTTATCTTCCCGCGATTGCCGCGCTGATAAGATCCTCGGCCAGCGTAAGGCCGCCCGAAAAGCCGGTATAACCGCGGTTTATGACGGCGCGGTTTGCAACGGGAAAACTTACGCTTAAATGCGCCGCCCCAAGCTTTGCCGCCAGATCCCGTTCCAGGGAACTGCCGATGACAAAAGCGGGAGTCAGGCTGTCCACATATAGATCCGTTTCCCTGCGGGGATAGCGGTCGATAAGATATTTCCCCGCCTCGCTTGGGTTTGTATCAAAAACAACCAGCGGTTCCGGGGCGGCATAATCCGCTCCCGGCGCCCGGATTTTTTTTGCCAGCAGTTCCCGCTGCTGGTCATTGAGCAGTTCGGTAAACTGAACAAGAACGGGTATCCAGCCCAAATCTTCCTTAAGAAAACGCGTAACGGAAACGGCGTAGTTTACATCGGCGATAATAAGGGCATAGCGCTGTAAATCAAGGTCGTAATAACAATCAACCAAAAGATCAAGACAGCGCCAGTATCTTTTCTGCTCCGCCCCGATAAGGTCTTCCACGTTAATGGGAAGGCCGATCTTTTTTTCCACCGCCCGGAGCAGTTCCGCGCTGGCGGCGGGACCTACCGGCAGTGAAACACTGATGTAGGGAATGTCAAATATTTCCTCATACGTTTGCGCCGCCTCTATACCGTATACATCCGATACCACAATGTTCAATTCCGCGCCGCCGGACCCGTACAGGCTCTCCAGGGTATCGCCCTCTCCAAAAAAGGTATTTACCTTCAGGCCCGCCGATTCCAGCAGCTTTTTTACTCCTTCCAGGTTGCCGCGCCAAAAGCTGTCCATATAGGGAACAATGCCGAAGACATTGACCGTCCCCTTCCTGGGCTCCCCTTTTTTTACAAACTGGCGGGCAAGGGCGGAAAGAACAATGTCATAGCCGTAATAGGAGTTTCCCTTAAAACCTCCGGTCCGGGCAAATGCCAGCGAGACATCTTCTACACCGCCTTTAACATCATTGACAACGGCCTGGACATCGTCACCTATCATTTCCGTAACGCAGCTGGTTATGACAACAAAGAGCTTTGCTTCCATCATTTCCACCGTTGTGCGTATCTGTTCGGCCAGGCGGTCCGTTCCGCCAAAGATCACTTCCTTCTCGCCTGCATTGGAACTTGGCACGGCCAGTCCGCCGCAAAATCCGCCGACCTGCAATGCGGAACCGCCGTTCTGGCCCCAGGCGATGCTGCCCGCGCAGCCTCCCGCGGCGTGGAGTACCGCTATTGTTTCCGGCAGCGCTTCCAGGGTACAAAGCGCTCCGCCGAAGGAACAGAAATACCGGGGCCGCTCTATATAACTGTGGGGGATGATTTTTTTTGCACTGGCCGCTTCTGTGTCCTTCATTATTCGCCCCCTTTGGCGTCATCGTTCTTGATATGCTTAAAAGGATCTTCCGCATACCAGCTTTTCCTGTAGGGCAGCCTGTTGTAAGCTCCGGTTTTTCTTGCAAAAACCGGATTGCCAAGCTGCCGGTAAAGCCTGCGGGCCAGCTCAAAGGCGCCCCGGTAACCGATGTATGAAAGGCCCGTGTTGTAGATAACGTGCGCAGGAACGCCGAGTTTCGCGGCGGTACTGTTGCCGTTCCAGTGGCCCAGGAAAAGATCCGGTTTTAACCGGGTGATAAGATTTGCCTCTTCAAAGGGCTGGACGTTTGCCACGTTAAACGAAAAATCCCCCGCGGCTTTCCGGAGTTTTTCGTACTCAAGGGAGGCGAATTCATCATGATGAAAGGAACGGACGCCGGTGATTGTAAAACCCAGCTCCGCCAGAAGATTGGCCGTAGCCAGGGCGCGGAATTCTCCGGCGCTGATAAAAGCTTTTTTCCCCTTAAAGAATTCCCGGTAAGGCTTAAGGGCTTCGTCAAGACGGGAAAGTTCCGCCGCGATAAGCTTTTCCGCCGCGTCTTCCCTGCCGGAAAAACGGCCCACATCCCGAATCCATTCGCCGGTATTTTCAATGCCGATGGGCATGTGCTTTAAGATATAGGGAATACCGTAATGCTCTTCAAAGAGCTTTAAAAAATAATCGTCGTGGGTGGGACAGGTGCTTATGCTTAAAGCAGCGTATTTGATCTTCCACATCTCTTCCGGCCGGGCAAACACGGGGAATATGTTTACCCGATACCCAAGACCGTTCAGAAGGCGGGTCAGTTCGTCTTCGTCCACCTTTCCCATGGACGACACATTGCAAAGATTCACCGTATATTTTTTCAGCTGCTCAAGCTTAAAAGCTTCCGCGTCGTCCGGTATGATGTTCGCCGGGAACGGCGGATCTTCCAGCAGGGTTTCCAGAAGTCCGTGGTATACGGCGTCATAAGCTGTGGACCAAATTTTTGTTTTGAAACCTTCGCAGTGAACGGGAATTATTTTTGCCTGAACAAATTCCCGCACTCCCGCGATAACGCCGTCAACGTCATCGCCGGTAATGCCCGGAACGCAGCTTGCTACCACGGTAATTGTTTTGGGCCGGTATATGCGGTCGGCTTCCAGGATGGCGCGTTTGAGTTTTCCTTCACCGCCGGAAATAACGTCCGCTTCGTTCATGGCGGTGGAAATCCACATGGCGTCCTTCTGGACGCCGAAATGCTGCAGGCTGCCTGAACGGGCATTGGCGTTTTGCGAATGTGAACATACGCCGCAGCCCACAGCGCCGTGCAATAAATTGACATTATCGGGAAGGCTGTTGATCATTGCGATGGCAGGAAGCATTAAACAGATGGAACCCTGCGAAAAGGAACGATCGCTGTCGCCAAAGCAGCCGCAGCTGAGCCGTTTTTTAAGTCCGCAGAGAGTACCCCCATAGCTTATCCGCGAATGGAGCCGGTCTTCCCGTTTGGGAGCGGTTTTTGTATCCAATGCAGCCATTATGTGTTCCTCCTTGTATTCTTTCCCGTATGTACCATTGCCTTGATATTTTCCGCAGGCGTTGAAGGCGGAATGTCACAGCCGGGCATCAGTATATAACCGGTGTCCTCTCCCGCTTCGCTGATGCACCGCTCGCAGGCCCTTGCCACCCCCTCGGGGCTTTCACGCTGAATAACTCCCACCGGATTCATATTCCCGGCAAAAGCCGTTTTCCCGCCGAAAATTTCGCGGCACTTTTTTAAACTCACCTTATAATCAACCGAAATAAGATCCGCGCCGATGCCGTTCAAAAGGTCGAGCCTGTTTTCGATATTCCCGCAGATGTGCAGGCAGGTGGCGATTCCCTTTTGTTTGAGCGCGGTAAAAACTTTCGTGAAAGCCGGCAGGGCAAACGCGGCAAAGTGTTCCCGGGAAATCATGTCGCCGGAAGCGGTCGGTTCGGCAACCAGGGCAAAATCAACCCCCGCGTCGATGTAGTTTTGTACATCCGCCAGGTAGAGTTCCGCCGTCCATTCAAGCAGGCGGCGCACGGAACCGGGGTCCCGGTAAACGCCGCGCATCAGGTTTTCCGCGCCGTACAAAAGCCCCGCCAGGGTAAAGGGCCCCCAGCGGGTCAGGGCCACGAAATGTTCGCCGCCGGTCTGCCGTACCAGAAGGCGGCTTGTTTCGTACAGAAAACGCATCTGCGGCGTGTCCTTAAAGGCGCTTGTGCTGATTGTATCAATGTCGGGAATATGTTTAACCAGGGGTTCTATAACATCCGGGGTACCCTTTGCCCTGAATTTAATCTTACCCCCTATGGCGCCGATCAAAATATTGTTAAACCCCGACACGGCCCAGAATATGTCCGAGCCGGCCCCGCTGTAGGCCCCGTAAAGGACAGCCGCGATTTTTTCCGGAGGCGAGGCAAGGGCCTTTTCCAGTGAAATACCCGCGCTGTTCAGCGCCCAGGCGCCGCCGGACATCAGCGTTACCGGATAGCGCGGTGTCGCCTGCAATTTAAGAGCCGCGCCGATAATTTCCTTTCCCGTCATATCCGCTCCTTAAATATTTGCGGAAAGCTCTTCACGGATCTCGCCTTTTTCAATGGACAGCAAATACGTTCCCCACTTGCCTGCCCAGTCACGGAGTTCCTGAACACCCAGCGGCGAAGGCGTACCCGAGACCCTATGGGAGGCAATTTTTTCCGCCAGAGCGGTATACACTTTTGCCTGTTCGCTCTCCGGTGAAGCTTCGATAGTTGTCTTTCCCTGCAGTTCACACTGGGTTACGGTAACCGACCGGGGAATATACCCGACAACCTGGGTTTTTGTCCTGGCAGCAAAGTCATCTATGATCTCCCGCGAATAGGGCCGGTTAATTGAATTGGCAATCACGCCGCCTAAAAGGGCTCCGCCGGAATTGGAATATTTCTGAATGCCGCGAAAAAGATTGTTCGCCGCGTATATTGCCATAAAATCCGCGGATGAAACGGTAAAAACATGTTCGGCGATGCCTTCCCGTATAGGAACGGCAAAGCCGCCGCAGACAACATCGCCCAAAACATCGTAGATAACAAAGTCCAGATCGAGTTCCTCAAAAATACGCTGCTGCTTAAAAAGTTCAACCGCGGTAATAATGCCCCGTCCCGCGCAGCCCACGCCGGGCTGGGGGCCCCCCGCTTCGACGCAGTAAATGCCGCTAAAGCCCAGATGAATAACCTCGTGGGCATTTACCGTATTTTTTTCCCGCAGGGTATCCAGGACCGTGGGAATGTACGTTCCGTCCCGCAGGGTATTGGTCGAATCGCTTTTTGGATCACAGCCAAACTGCATGACCTTGTAGCCGAGTTTTGAAAGCGCCGCGCTCAAATTGGAAGTGGTAGTGGATTTGCCAATGCCCCCCTTTCCGTAAACTGCAATCTGTACCGGTTTTTTCCCCGCCATATTTACTCCATCACAAACTTGGGTTTTCTATTCTGTCAAAAAGCTGCGTAGAAAGGTAACGTTCACCGGTATCGGGCAGAAGCGCCACAACCATTTTGCCGGCAAACTCTTCTCGCCGGGCAAGCTGTACCGCGGCAAAGGCCGCTGCGCCGGAGGAAATACCCACCAGGAGTCCTTCTTTGGCGGCAAGTCTCTGGGCGGCGCTGAAGGCTTCTTCGGTACGAACCTTGTAGACCTCGTCATAGATTCCCGTGTTAAGCACCCTGGGAACAAAACCTGCCCCTATGCCCTGAATTTTATGGGGACCCGGCGCCGAACCGGAAAGTACCGGCGAATCAAAGGGTTCAACCGCCGCGATGTACACATCCGCCTTTTTTGCCTTTAAGGCCTCCCCCACGCCGGTAACCGTACCGCCGGTACCGACCCCTCCGACGAAAGCGGCAACCTCTCCGCCGGTATCCCGCCATATTTCTTCCGCCGTTGTCCTCCGGTGAATTCCCGGATTGGCGGGATTGTTGAACTGCTGGGGAATGAATGAATTTGGAAGCTGCGCCGCGATTTCTTCCGCCTTGCGGATTGCTCCCTTCATGCCGTCTTTGCCGGGGGTTAGTACCAGTTCCGCGTTCAGCGCCTTTAAAAGACTGCGCCGTTCAACGCTCATGGTATCAGGCATCGTCAGGACAAGGCGGTAGCCCTTTGCCGCGGCGACAAAGGCCAGCCCCACGCCGGTATTGCCGCTGGTTGGCTCAATGATAACCGTTCCGGGTTTTAACGTACCCTGTTGTTCGGCGTCTTCGATCATAGCCAGTGCGATACGGTCCTTGACACTTCCCGCGGGATTAAAATATTCCAGCTTGAACACAAGATGTCCCTTAAGGTTAAGGCCCTCGGCAAAGCGCCGGGCGCGCAAAAGCGGGGTATTTCCTATTAATTCGGTAAGCGAAAGCGCAATGCGGCTCACGGTACCCTCCTTGATTCCGTTGATCCCTGACAACCAGTTACGTTAATTAATATTAAAACTATAGGAATAATATAAATTTGTCAAGCCCTGACTCCCCGGAGGAATATTTTTTGAATCCCCGCAATAACGCCGTCAAAAAATATGCCGAGCAGGGCAATAACCAGCGCGACGGAAAAAATATTCTCTATCTGAAAACTCACCTGGTAATTTAATATCTGCCAGCCTAATCCCGACTTACCGCCCATCATCTCCGCGGCAATCAACATAAAAAGCGAATAACCGGCGCCGATGCGTATGCCGGAAAAAATCCGCGGCGCCGCGGCGGGAAGCACGACCTTGTAAAAGAACGTGATCCTGCCGCCGCCGAAGGCCCGGCCCGCCTTGAAGAGGATCCGGTCGCTGTCTTCAATTCCCGACGCGGTATTAAAAACGATGGGCCAAAGGGCGGCCCACACAATAATCGTTATTTTTGTCTGTTCGCCTATCCCCAAAAAGAGGATCAGTATATGAAACAGTATAAAGGGATTGATCTGCGACAGGACGCCGGTAAGGGAACCCAGGACGGTACGCAGAGCGCGGTACGGCAGACCCAGAACAAGCCCCGCGGGAACGCCCAGAACAACCGCCAGCGCCGTACCCGCGGCCGCCCGGCCCGCGCTTACGGCCATGTCCCGCATAAGGGTTTTATGAAGAAGCATGGAACAGGTGTTTTTTACAATTTTGCTGAACGGAGGAATAAACAACGGGTTTACCCATTGCAGGGCGCCGGCCAGTTCCCAGAACAAAAAGAACATAAGCACTACCGCCGCGCCCCACAAAACTGTTTTTGCCTTATCCATTCATCACTCCATCCGCTTTATTCCGTCCGCGGGTTTAATACCCCGCCCTTCAGACTCATTATTCCACCGATTCCATTCACGCCATCTACTCCATGGAAGCGCCCTTTGTTACCGGCATGTGCTCGCTGTGACCGGTATGGTTAAACCGCGCCTGTTCCGCTTTTGCTACCTGCAGCTGCCAGATTCCCGCGGTAAAAATAAAAAGCCCCAGCGCCGCGGCAAAGCCTATATCGGTTTTTGTAAGAGCTTTACGCCGTACTCTTCTGCCGGTTTCTTTTAACGCTTCGCGCCAGAAGAACGAACGGCCTTCGATGTATTTTAAAAACCCCGTTAATAAACAGCTTAAAGAAACGGTCATGAGTATTGCCGCGTACATGCGGCCGAACTGGGCGTTCATACCGGAATTGTGCAGCAGCCAGCCCAGGCCGAAACTTGCTCCCACCATTTCTGCCGCCAGGAGCATAAAAAACGACATTTCAAGACCCAGGCGAAGGCCGGTAAAAATCGACGCGGAGGACGCGGGGAGTACCACGGCAAAAAAGAAACGCAGGGGGCCGGGACCGCAGGAACGGGCTGTCTTGACAAGAGTCCGGTCTATGTTCCGCGCCCCCGCCGCCGTATTGAAAAATACCGGCCAGATACACACCCAGGCGACAATCGCTATTTTGGCGGTCTCGCCTATGCCGAAAAACAGGATGAACACCGGCAGCAGCGAAAAAGGATTGAACTGCGAGAAAAAGCGAAACAGGGGATTGCAGCTTTCTTCAACAAAAAGCGGCGCCCTGCCGAAAAAAAGTCCCAGGGGAAGGCCCAGGACAAGAGCCGCAAAAAGACCGGTAAGCGCCCGCCAAAGGCTTACCATAACGCTGGTCAGGAGCACGCCGGAAACGGCAAGCTGCCCCGCTGCTTTGAGGACAGCGGAAAGGGGCGGAAAAAACCGCGGATCAACAAACCCAAGGCGGGGCAGCAGCTCCCATAAAAAAACAAGGACCAGAATACCGGAAGCCCTTAACGCCGCGGTTTTAAGCCGTTCCGCGGTTTTAAACCATTTCATCAGAACGAATTCTCTTTTATGTAATCCTTTGCCGCCCTGGGGTAGGGAATTTTCTCAATGCTGGTTTTCGCATCAAGCCCTATCATCACCTTATCATTGAGCGAAGCCGAAACGGCGTTCAGCAGGGACCGTATATCCTCATGGGCGCTTAAAAATTCGTCCCTTGCCACAGGTACAAGGTTCTGGGGTACAAAGGCGTGAAAGTTATCCCTGAGTTTTTTATGCTCCGCATCCGCAAAATGGCCGTCACCGGAACGGAGGGATATAACATCTACCGCTTTACCGTGCAGCAGGCTGTGCTGTTCTTCTTCGGAAACAACCCGCAGCTCTTTAAAGCGAAAGGGGCCGTATACCGTTTCAAGCAGAAGAAATCCTTCGTTGTCACTGTTAAACGCTTCGCTGACGGCAAGGGTAAGTTCCCCGGCCGCTTTTTGCAGATCGCTGAAGGTTTTAATGTTTTTCCCTTCCGCGGTTTCCCGGAGTACGGCAAAAGTCCAGGCATTGTCCGCCGGAAGCGGCTCAAACAGCGCAAGGCCGGTTTGTTTATACCGGGCGTTAAGCGCGTTAAAAGTACCGTACTGGTCACCGCCCCTGGGCGCCCCCAGTACTTTGGTCAAGGCCGCGCCGGTCCACTCCACTCCGATATCCACCGTTTCGTTTACGATGGCTTCATGAAGCGATGTAATGTCAAAATCAAAGGAACGGCTAACTTTATAACCGTTTTTTTCCAGGACTTCGGCATAAATTTCGCTTACCGTGAGCGCGTCACCGGAGGCAATCGAACCAAGGACAACCGTTCCTTTGGACCTGCAGGAAAAAAGCAGGATACCGGCTGCCAGCAGACATACAAATCTGGTTTTCATTTTACTCCTCTTTGTTGCTAAAATCTTTCTACAATGTGGCTGAATCGATATCCTCCTCCGAGGCAAAACCCAGGCCGTGGAGGAGGTTCCAGACAAGGCCGGTGATCCGGCCGTATTCAGGATCATTACGCAGCAAGCGCGCGCGCCGGGGGCGGGCAATGGGTACTTTCAGGATCGATTTTATGGTCCCCGGGTTTGTTGACATAACCACCACCCGGCCGGCAAGAAAAACCGCTTCTTCAATGCTGTGGGTAATAAAGATGATCGTCTTCCCCGTTTTTTCCCAAATGCGCAGCAGTTCTTCCTGCAGGCTTTCCCGGGTTTGGGCATCTACGGCGGCAAAGGGCTCGTCCATCAAAAGAACCTCCGGATCGTATGCCAGCGCCCTGGCAATGGCGACCCGCTGTTTCATGCCGCCGGAAAGCTCGTAGGGATAACTGTTCTCAAAGCCCCTTAGGTCAACCAGTTCGATAAAGCGATCGCTGATTTCCCTTCTTTGGGCTTTCTTTACTTTTTTAATTTCCAGTCCGTACTCAATGTTCTGGCGGACGGTACGCCAGGGAAACAGGGCGTAACCCTGAAGAACAATGCCGCGGTCCAGGCCGGGCCCGCTTACCTTGTTCCCGTCGATATAAATATCGCCGGAGGTCGGTTCGGAAAGCCCCGCCAAAATATCAAGAAAAGTCGATTTACCGCAGCCTGAAGGCCCGACGATGGTCACAAACTCACCTTTTTGAACCGCTA
Source organism: Spirochaetaceae bacterium (assembly GCA_031265015.1). Taxonomy (GTDB): domain Bacteria; phylum Spirochaetota; class Spirochaetia; order Treponematales; family Breznakiellaceae; genus JAISBN01. The sequence continues at coordinate 17,799 of JAISDG010000080.1, forward strand.
AACTAAGGTTCTCTACAGCGGTAAATTCGCGCCGTTCCGCGCCCTCGCGCTTGATATAAAAAACGCGGCGGATATTATGGGCAACTATTTTATGTGTCCTGATAAGATCCCGCGTTATTTCACTTTGTTCTTCAACTAAACCGGTCACGCCTGTCTCCTTGTTATCTGTCGCCCGCCTGGTCAAACTTGTGGGTAATAATATCGGCGGTCGTTATTTTGGTATCCGCCGGCAGGGCGCCGCTCTTTATCGAACCCTGTATCCAGTAATCAATCTGATCATCGTAGATACGGGCGTTGTCGGCGTAATAATGATTGGCCCGCACGGGAATCCCGATGGCCTCTTCTGTCCATTGCGCCGTTTGTTCGGGGTTCTCATTCGCCCAGCGTTCCGCCTTTTTTATCGCGGCCACAAAACGTCTTATCGGTTCCTCGTTCTTCTCGATAAAGTCGTCGGCAAAATAGTACAGATAGGTACCCGCCTGTTCCCCGGCAATTTCCCGGCTGGTGATAAGCGTGGTGAACTCTCCCCATTCCTCCAGGGTGGCATAGAAAGGCGGATGGGGCGTTGCTATATCGATCAATCCTTCCTTGAGCGCAAGGACCCCTTCAATATCGGGCATCGTGATATACTCGATCTTGTCCCTGGGAATGTTGTACTTCTCGAGGACTATGTCGGTAAGGAAGTCAATGCAGGCGTTGCGAAGAAGCAGCTGCAGCTTGACCGGACGGGGAGAATTCCGCACGTCTTCCCAGCTCTGATAGGGTCCGTCTTTACGGGTAACCCACCACATGTGCTGCAAATGAACATCGGTTATCTCGGGCGGTGGTTCAATGATTGAACGGGCCACGCCCCGGACCGGCGCGCCGCCCTCCCGGGCTATCGCGAGGGTATTCGGATGGGCGGTACCCACATCATTGTCGCCGTTCAAAATTGAGGCGATGCGCTGCGGCGGCTGGGTTTCGCCGGTATATACAATCTTGATGCCCTCCTCTTCAAAAAATCCCTTTTTTTCCGCAACGACAAAGGGGGCGTCTGTACAATCCGACCGGGACCATGTTTTTATCTGGTAGTAGGTTTTTCCGTTTTCCTCAACCTGCGTCAAAGTTTTGGTTTTTTTGGCGCAGGAGGCAAAGAAAACACTACCGATCAAAACTGCCGCCGCCGCAAAACGGAGGACGGTATTCGCCGCACGTTTCTTGTTCTTCATACATCTCTCCTTAAAAAAATATTCCGGCTTATGCCGTTAAAAACCGTTATCCTCCGGTCCGTTTTTCGTGCAGTTCCGGCCCGGACAGGAAAACGGGTTTTTGCTACTTTAAGACGCTCTCCTCCCGCCAGGTGATTACCTTTTTTTCGATGAACTTCAAAAGCCAGGTGATTAAAAGACCCAGGAGCGCGATGGTTACCACGGCGACAAAAAGACGCCGAATCTGGAAGTTCACCTGGGACTGAAGAATCAAAAACCCCAAGCCGGCGGTGGCTCCTATCATTTCCGCGGCTATGAGCATAAAGAAAGAAATTCCCGCGCCCTGTTTAAGGCCGCCAAAAATTGCCGGAGCCGCGCCGGGCAGCACCACCTTCCAAAAGAGGTCCAGCTTTTTTGTACCCATGGCCAGAGCCGCCTTCACAAGCAATTGATCGATATTTTTTACCCCCTGGATGGTTCCGAACAGAATGGGCCATACACAGACCCACAGGATAATGGCGATTTTTGCCACTTCGCCGATACCAAAGAGCAGGATGAACACGGGAAAGACCGAAAAGGGATTTACCTGGGCCATAACATTGAGCAGGGGATCAAGGTACTCTTCGAACCGTTTGAACCAGCCCCCCAAAAGAAAGCCCAGGGGCAGGGCGATAAGCGAGGCAAGGGCAAAACCAAAAAGGGCCCGCTGTAAGCTTACCCTGATATGGAGGAACAGGTTGCCCGAAGCGAACATCTGCGCGCCGGTAACCACTATGTCCGAAACCGGCGGAATAAACTGCCGGTCCGCCAGGCCCACAACCGGCGCTATCTGCCAAAAAACAAAAAAAGCGATAATGGCGATGCTTTTCCTGTAATAAAACGCGATCTGCTCAACGGCCGT
>JAISDG010000116.1 GCA_031265015.1 Spirochaetaceae bacterium
TGTGGGCAATGCCCAAGAGATGGTAACGCTTAAGGCTAAGGAAGCAAGCGGGAATTGGGGCGCTTCAGTTCGGGACTTTATCATGGCTGCCTAAATGCCCCGAAAAAAAAGTTGCACCCATCTTACCCTGGCACAACGTTGAAAAAAGGCGCGGGAGCGGGTACTATAAGGCATGTGCTGGTACTGCGGAGACATCATAACCGAACCGGAACCTATCGGCCGTTCCCTGTACTGTTCCTGCGGAAAGGATCTCCGTTCCTGCCGGAACTGCCGCTTTTATCTCACCGGCGCCCGGGGGGATTGTTCCGAAACAAACGCGGAACCCCAGTCCGACAAGGAACGGGGAAATTTCTGCGACTGGTTTTCCCTTAATCCCCGGTTCCGTTCCCCCAGTCCGGGGGAACAGAAGGACCGCGGCGCCCGCTCCGGTGCAAAAGCCGCCTTTGACGGCCTCTTTAACGGGTAGCTCCCATGAGAGGCATTGTACTGCGGGGTTCCCGGAATATCTTTACGGTCCGCGTTGATCACGCCGGGAAAACCGGCGGTTTTGAAAAGTCCGAAATTGAATGTAGAATCAAGGGGAAGGTCCTTAAAGGAATGGAGGGATACTACAATCCCCTGGCTCCGGGGGACCGGGTAACGGTAGAAGCTTCCCGGGAAAAAGGGAAAGCCCTTATCCTGGGGGCGGAAAAACGGCGCAACCGGCTTACCCGCTTCAACCAAAAGGGACAGAAACCCCAGGTTCTGGCGGCCAATGTGGATATGGCCCTCTGCATGACCAGCCCCGGTTCCCCTCCCTTCAGGCCCCGGTTTCTTGACCGGGTGCTGGTACAGGCGGAAATAGCGGGGATTACGCCGGTCATCCTCTGCAACAAGTGCGATTTGACCGGTCCCGGCGGCATGGATCCGGATACGGAAGAACGGCTTGAGGATTACCGGCATATCGGCTACGGGGTTCTGCGGATTTCCGCCCAAACCGGCGCGGGGCTGGATGAACTGCGGGAACTGATGGCGGGAAAGACCTCCGTCCTGCTGGGCCAGTCCGGGGTTGGCAAGACAAGCCTGGTTAACGCCCTGGCCCCTTCCCTTGCCATGCGGACCGGCGCCCTCAACGAAAAATACGACCGGGGCAACCATACCACGACCCTTTCGGTGATGCTGGAACTGCCGGATTTTGTTTCCGGCGTTCCCGAAGCGGGAACCTTTGTGATCGATACGCCGGGAATCCGGCGCATGGTTCCCGACGGCATCAAGCCGGAGGAAGTGATTCTGTACATGAAGGAATTCTCCTCCCTGGCCGGCCGCTGTACCTACGGCCTTTCCTGTTCCCACCGCCGCGAACCGGGCTGCAAGGTTATGGAAGCGGTAGCCGCGGGGATGATCCACGAAGACCGGTACGAAAGCTTTTTGCGGATAAGCGATGAACTGGCAGCATTGTGAACGGGCGCTCCGGCTCCTTGAATTTGACCGTATCCGGGAAAGGGCCGCTTCCTGCGCCCTGGGCGCGGAAGCCGCCCGGCTGATCCGGGAAGAGCCGCCCCTCTTTGACATGGAAGCAGTCAGAACCCGGAAAGCCCTGGTTTCTTCGTTCCGCCGGCTGCTGGAAAACGCCGGGGGCGAGGACCGGCGGGAACTGCCGGACATCGGCGGCGTGCTGCCCCGGCTGGCGGTGGAAGGGAGCCTCCTGGATTCGGGCGAAATCCTGGCCCTGGGATTGTTTCTTGAACGGGGCGAAGAACTGCGCCGTTTTGTCACCCGGGATGAACCCCCGGCCCCGGACGAAGGGCTCAGGGACATAGCCGCTTCCGCTCCGGACTGTTCCTCCTGCGTTGCGGATATTTTCCGCGTCATCGATCACGAGGGAAAGGTACGGGACCTGCCGGGGATAAAGAAAATCCGTTCCCGCATCCGGGAACTGGCCAGGGATCTGGAAAACTGCGTTTCCCGCTACGGCGCGGACGACAACACCCGCCGCATGCTCCAGTCGGCTCTTCCGTCCCAGCGGGATGGAAGGGTCGTCCTGGCGGTCAAGGCGAATTTCCGGGGGCGGATAAAAGGCATTGTCCACGAGGTATCCTCCACGGGACAGACCGTTTTTGTGGAGCCCGAAGAATCGGTAGAGACCAATAACCAAATCCTTATTGAACAGGCGCGCCTGGACGCGGAAATACGCAGGCTCCTCCGGGAACTGACAACGGCCCTGGGAGGACGGCGGGATGAACTGGAACAGTTCCATTCCGTGCTGGTGTACCTGGAAAGCCTCCGGGCCAGAGCCCGGTATTCCCTTGAAACCCGGGGCTGTTTTGCCTCGGAACCGGACCCCCGTTCCGGTACGGGGCTTTTCCTGAAACAGGCCCGCCACCCCCTTTTGGGAAACGGCGTTGTGCCTAACGAAGTTGTGCCTAACGGACTTGTGCATAACGATGTTGTGCATAACGGCGTTGTGCGTAACGGTACTGTTTACGGCGCCGTTCCCGTTGACCTCCGGATAGATGCCCGGACCCGCCAGGTAGTTATTACTGGCCCCAATACGGGGGGCAAGACCGTTACCCTGAAAACCATCGGCCTTTTCGCCCTGATGAACCAGGCGGGCCTGGCCCTGCCCGCGGAAGAAGCGGTCCTGCCCCTGTTTGACGGAGTGTACGCCGACATAGGGGACGAGCAGTCCATCAGCCAGTCCCTTTCAACCTTTTCCGGCCACATGACCAATATTGCCGGTATTATCGGCGAAGCGGCGGAACGGTCCCTGGTGCTGCTGGATGAGCTCGGTTCCGGCACCGATCCGGAAGAGGGCAGCGCCATTGCCATGGCAATCCTGGATCACTTTATTGAAAAGAAAAGTACCGTGCTCCTGACCACCCATCACGGCATGCTTAAAAACTACGGGTACAGCCGCGGGGGGGTGGAAAACGCGTCCCTGGAATTTGACGACCGAACCCTTTCCCCCACCTACCGGATTATCATGGGCATTCCCGGTGAAAGCAGGGCGGTGGATATTGCCGCCCGGAACGGCCTGCCCCCGGAGCTGGTAGAAAAAGCCCGGACCTATCTGGACAGGGAACGGTCCGATGTTTCGGCGCTGATTTCCGGGTTAAAGGAAAAGCGCCGGGAACTAGACGAAGCCGCCCGGTCCGCCGGGGAACAGGAGCTGAAACTCCGGGAAGACAGAAGACAGGCGGATTTAAAGGAGCTGTCCCTGCGGCAGCGGGAATACCAGCTTAAGCGGGAAGGGGCACTGGAATTCCGCCGTTTTCTCCGGGAAAGCCGCAGGCAGCTGGAAAACCTGGTCCGGGAACTCAGGGAAGGGGAGTTAACCGGAGAAAAGACCCGGGGGGTAAAAGAATTTATCCGCCGGCTGGAAGAAAATTCGGCGGAAGCCGAAGCGGCCCTGGAAGCGGAAGAAGCGGCTTTGGCCGCCCTGGACCGGGGCGGACATCCTCCCGGCAACGCGGATCCGGCTATAGCCCCGGGGATCGAGGTGACAGCCGGCCCCTCCCGCCGGCGGGGAAGGGTAGTCCGCCGGGGGAAAAATGATCTCTGGATTGTGGAAACCGGTTCGGTACGGATGAGCTTTCCCGAAAGGGAGCTCGTCCCGGTCCGGGCTTCCGGCGGAAAAAGCGGCGAAGGCGCCATCGGTGACGCCGTTACCGGCAGCGGCGCCGTTACCGGCAGCGGCTGGACGGCGGACCTTGCCCCGGCGGAGGCAAAGCTGGAGCTAAACCTGCTGGGCCTGCGGCTGGAAGAAGCCCTGGAGCTGCTGCGCCGGCAGATCGACGGGGCGGCGCTGGCGGGTTTACGGGAATTTGCCGTAGTCCACGGCAGGGGAGACGGCATCCTGCAGCGGGGCGTCCAGGACTACCTGAAAGAGGATCCCGCGGTGGAGGAGTACCGCTTTTCCCGCCCGGAACAGGGCGGCTTCGGCAGAACCGAAGTGACGCTGAAAGGATAAAAACCGCGGCTTCCGGGTCAAAAGTCCGTGTTTGCCCGTGTGGGCAACCGAAGGTTCGTCGTGGTTAAATTTTTTACCACGGACAGGCCCGGACCAACACGGACAAAATATAAAGTTCTAATTTCCGGGTTAAAAGCCGCGGCTTTTGACTTGGAATCCCCGGCTTTTGGGTTAGAATCCCCGGCTTTTGGGTTAAAATCCGCGACTTTTGACTTAAAATCCCCGGCTTTTGACTTGGAATCCGCGGCTTTTGACCTGGAATCCGCGGCTTTTGACTTGGAATCCGCGACTTTTGGCTTAGAATCCCCGGCTTTTGAGTTAGAATCCCCGGCTTTTGACTTAAAATCCCCGGCTTTTGGGTTAGAATCCCCGGCTTTTGGGTTAGAATCCCCGGCTTTTGAGTTAAAATCCCCGGCTTTTGGGTTAAAATCCCCGGCTTTTGACTTGAAAGCCGTGGCTTTTTGGTTGGAAGCCGTGGCTTTTTGGTTGGAAGCCGTGGCTTTTTGGTTGGAAGCCATGGCTTTTGAGTTGGAAGCCATGGCTTTTGAGTTGGAAGCCATGGCTTTTGAGTTGGAAGCCATGGCTTTTGAGTTGGAAGCCGCAGCTTCTGAGTTGAAAGTCCCGGCTTCCGGGTTAAAAGTTGTAACTTTTAGGTCAGAAGTTTTAACCTTTAGGTCAGAAGTTCTAACTTCCGGGTCAGAAGTTGTAACTTCCGGGTCAGGAGTCCGTGGTTGAATTCTTTACCACGGACCTCACGGACCACACGGACAAAAGCAAAGATTTCAAACACCAGGTCCGTGTTTGTCCGTGAAGGTCCGTGGTTAAATTCTTTACCCCGGACAGACACAGACCAACACGGACAAAAGCAAAGATTTCAAACAACAGGTCCGTGTCTGTCCGTGAGGTCCGTAGTTAAATTCCGAATTCAAAATAACCACGGACCTCACGGACCACACGGACAAAAGCAAAGATTTCAAACACCAGGTCCGTGTCTGTCCGTGAGGTCCGTGGTTAAATTCTTTACCCCGGACAGACACGGGCCAACACGGGCAGACACTAAAAGACCACCCCCAGGGTAACGCCCAGATTCAATCCGTAGCCCATAAGGAAATAATAGGTAAAAGGAATATCAAGAATCACCGGACCGAATTTAAAACCCAGGTTCATCATCAGTTTGGGGTTCACTATCGAAGGGGGTATATCCCCGCCGCCCTCTACCGTCAGGTACCCCGGAGCGGTCATGACGATACCGGGGCCGGAAACCGCCATGGGGCCCGCCATGTCCATGGTCGTGTGGTTTTTCCCGAAGGCCAGATCCACCCCCAGGCCCAAATTAAAATTAAAAAACAGAATCTGAAAGGACGTGTTGACCTCCAGGGGGACGGTAAAGGTGTTAATGGTCATATCCAGCGCCAGTTCGGGCTCCATCGTTAAGCTACTGTCGTTGGGAGCTAGGGCGGTAAACACTTCTTCACGGCTGTCCAGGGAATAGGTAAAACTTAAATTGGTCCTTTGATAAATAAGGCCCGACCCCACACTAAGCCCCCTCCAGGAAAAGCGGTTCCCCGCCACCCCCCGGATGGCCAGGTAACTGCCTACCGCCCCAATCTGAAAGGAGCTGTAGGTCAGGCTGTCGATGGAGCCGATGCCGAAATACCCGAACTTAAGGCCCAGGTACAGGTTTTCGAGCAGGAACGCCGAGGTATTAACCCCTATCTGGGCGTTGATAACCTGGATGTTGGCCCCCACCGTCACGTCGCCCTTGTCCTTCAGGGTATCGCCGATATTCGAGAACGCCTCCGCGTTCAGCTTACTGCCCGGCAGAACAACCCCGCCCATCGCTCCCACAGTAAAGGCAAACCAGTCGTACCCTTCAAAAGCCCGCTGGGTGGCCCCGGAGCTTGAAAAAACCGAAGCGTCGGCAAAACTCCGCAGCAGTTTTTCCGGTTCGGCGTCGATGCCCATGATTTCGGAACCGATACCATTGGGACCATGGAGGATATTTTCAAATACAGTATCCAGGGCGTATTGGAGCAAAGGTCCGCCGGTGATTGTCGGAGCCTTACCGTCCACGTCGATGGCGAAAACCCCCGGCAGGCACGCGGGGATCAGCAGGGCAAAAAGACAGATGCGGAAAGGGATGGTACTTTTCATGACAACCACTATACCACAATTACCCGCGGAGGTAATATCTTTTTTTCGGTAAAATCCGGTCATTGACGGACAGGCCCGGCCGCCATAGTATGAAGACAGGAGCCGCCCGTGAAATTAGACATTCCCTACCTCGACAAAACCTTTCCCCTGGAGTTCCCCGGCGAAAACCTGCTGGCCGTCGCGGAGCCCAATGAATATACCGCCCCCGCGGAGACCCTGGCGGACGCCCTGGCCCGTCCCTACGCCGCCGGGCCGGCCGCCGCATCCGCTGCGGCGGCCGGCCGGAACGGTACAACCCTGGCGGATTTTCTTGGGGGCGGAAAGAAGCTCCTTATTATCATCAATGACGCCACCAGGCCCACCCCCACGGCGGCAATGCTGGCGGGCCTTTTGCCGCTTATCGCCGGGGCGGGCATCCCCGACAGCGGCATTACCCTGATGGCGGCGACCGGCGCGCACCGGGCCCCCACGGAAACGGAATACCGCCAGATCCTGGGGGAATTTTTTGACCGCCTCCGGGAACGGTGCGTCCACCACGATGCCCGCAGGGACGCCGATATGGCGGACATCGGAACCACCCGGAACGGCACCCCCATGCTGCTTAACCGGCGCCTCTTCGAGGCGGATCGGATCATCGTTACCGGGAGCGTGGAGCCCCACTATTTCGCGGGATTTACCGGGGGGCGGAAGGCTTTTTTACCCGGCATCGCCGCCTATAAAACCATCGAGGCCAATCACAAGCAGGCCCTGTCCCCCAAAGCCCGGTCTTTGGCGCTGGAGGGGAACCCGGTTCACGAAGATATGATGGATGCCCTTCCCCTGATCAAGGCGCCGGTTTTTTCGGTAATGACGGTCCTTGACAAGGAGCAGGGGGTGGCAGCGGTAACTGCCGGGGATCTGATGGGATCGTTTTATGCCGCGGTGGAGATTGCGAAAAAGATCTTCTGCGTCTCCATTCCCGCCCGGGCGGATATTGTGGTGTCGGTGGCAAAGTTCCCCATGGACAT
>JAISDG010000150.1 GCA_031265015.1 Spirochaetaceae bacterium
GTAAGAGGAAGGAAATTACCGGTGGTCCCCCGGGCTTCGTCAAATTTCCTGATCTTGCCGGCAATGGCCTGGAAATCTTTTTCGGCAACGCCGATTTCCGAGAGGGTTGCGGGCATGCCCAGGGACGTGTAAAAATCCCGCAGGGCCCGGATCCCCCGGAGGGCCGTTTCTTCGGGGTTATGGAAATTTTCTTCCACCCCAAAGACCCGGACGGCAAACTGGACAAACCGGGGGATGTCGTGTTTGTAGACGAACTTCATCCAGTTGGGGACTATCACCGCCAGCCCCGCCCCGTGGGCCACGTCGTTAAAAGCGGAAAGCTCGTGCTCGATCATGTGGCTGGCAAAATCGCCAATCCTGCCGGTACCGGCCAGGTTATTGTGGGCCAGGGAACCGCACCACATAATTTCCGCCCGGGCGTCGTAATCCCGGGGGTTTTCCAGGAGCCGCTGGGCGTTGTTGATGATCGTCTTCATCACCGCCTCGCAGAAACGGTCGGTCAGATCCACGTTTTTTACCGCGGTAAAATACCGCTCGAACACATGGACAAACATATCGGTGATGCCGCAGGCGGTCTGGTAGGGCGGAAGGCTGTAGGTGGTTTCCGGGTCCAGGATGGAAAAGACCGGATAGATCGTCTGATGATCCAGGGGCCGCTTCCAGCCGCCGTCATCGTTGGTAATGACGCTGGACCAGGAGGTTTCGCTCCCCGCCGCGGCGATGGTAAGCACCGTGGCCACCGGCAGGGCCTTTTGGGGAAGGGCCTTGCCGGTATAAAAATCCCAGACATCCCCTTCGTAGGGGACGCCGACGCTGACGGCCTTGGCGGAATCGATAACGCTGCCGCCCCCCACCGCCAGGATAAAGTCAAGTTTTTGGCCCCTGCAGAGTTTAATCCCCTCTTTAACCAGGGAAAGCCGGGGATTGGGCTGGACCCCCGGCAGTTCCACCGCCTCGATCCCCGCGGCGGCCAGGGATTTTTTGACCGCGTCATATACTCCGTTGGCTTTGATGCTGCCCCCGCCGAAATGGAGCAATACTCTGGAAGCGGCATATTCCTTAAGCAGGGCACCGGCCTGGGGAATGGTCCCCTTGCCGAATACGACCCTGGTGGGATTCTGATAATCAAAGTTAACCATGGTGAACTCCTTTTGCCGGTAATGTGGGTATATTGTCCGCTTTTGGGGGGATTTAATCAAGGGGACGTGATGCGGCAATGGCGCAATGGCGCAATGCGGCCGGCCGGTTGACAAAAACGGAATTGTACCTTATTATAAACCGACTTAGTAAACAACGGTAAGGGGCAGAATATGTTGTGGGTTTTATATATAATCCTCCCTCTTGCCGGGTTAACCTTGGGCTGGACCATTAGATGGCTGTACGCCAGATTCCAACTAACAGCGTCGGAACAGCGGGCCGAACGTATAAAACAGGATGCTATAAAAGAAGCTGAAGCCAAGAAGAAGGAGATACTTCTTGAAGCAAAAGAACAAGTTATCCGTGAACGTAACCAGCAGGAGAGGGAAACTCGGGAACGCAGGGCTGAACTGCAGCGGTATGAACGCCGCGTCTTGCAGAAGGAAGAGAGCTTAGAGAAAAAAGCCGGTCAGATTGAGAAAACCGAGCAGTTGTTTGCCGAAAAGGGCAGGCAGCTTGACGGCAGGGAAGCGGAACTGGACAAGGAAGAAGAGCGGTACCGTAAAGAGCTGGAGCGGATCTCCGGCCTGACGGTGGAAGAAGCCAAATCGCTGATCATTGCGGACCTGGAGAACGACGCTAAACACGACGCCCAGGCCCTGATCAACAAGATTGAGCAGGAAGCCAACCTTTCGGCGGAAAAGAAAGCCAGGGATATTCTGGTAACCACAATCCAGCGGCTTGCCACCGAAGTTACCGGCGACGTCACCGTGGCTACCGTAACCCTTCCCAACGACGAAATGAAGGGCCGTATCATAGGCCGGGAGGGCCGGAACATCCGGACCCTGGAAACCCTCACCGGGGTAGACGTTATTATCGATGATACGCCCGAAGCGGTGGTTATTTCCTGCTTCGATCCGGTACGCCGGGAAATCGCCAGGGTCAGCCTGGAGCGGCTGATTATCGACGGGCGCATCCATCCCGCCCGGATAGAAGAGGTGGTTTCCAAGGTCAGCAAGGACATTTCCCAGAAAATTTTTGAAGAAGGTGAAAGAGTCCTTTTTGACGTGGGGATCCACAATATCAGTCAGGACGCAATCCGCGCCCTGGGGCGGCTTCATTTCCGAACCAGTTACGGCCAGAACGTGCTGTCCCATTCCAGGGAAGTGGCGATCATCGCCGGGGTCCTGGCCGCGGAACTGGGGGTTAACCGGGAGCTGGCAAAACGCAGCGCCCTGCTTCACGACATTGGCAAGGGGGCGGAATCCGATTCGGACCTGAACCATGCGGAAATCGGCATGGACATGGCCCGCAAAATGGGGGAAGACCCCAGGGTGATTAACGCCATCGGCAGCCATCACAACGACATAGAGCCGTCGTGCATCGAGTCGGTCCTGGTCCAGATCGCCGACGCGATCTCCGCCGCCCGGCCCGGCGCCCGGCGGGAAACCCTGGACAACTACATCAAGCGGCTGGAAAATCTGGAAAATATCGCCACCGGCTTTACCGGCGTGGACAAGGCTTTTGCAATCCAGGCGGGCCGGGAACTGCGGATTATTGTTAACAACGAAGCGGTCAACGACGAACAGTCCAAAGGCCTGGCCAAGGGAATCGCCAAAAAAATCGAAACGGATCTCCGGTACCCCGGCAGGATCAAGGTAACCATTATCCGGGAAACGCGGATTACCGAATACGCCCGGTAAGAAGCGGCGATCCTTCTGGAGCGGACCCGGCGGCCTGCCGCCGCCAGCCTCTCTGCTTAAAAAAGCTGTTTGGGGAAACTCCCCAAACAGCCCCTTCCAGGAGGAGGACTTTTTTACATGATTCTCCCCGTCTCTTTGGGGCGGGGCATCAGCCTGCGAATCAGGCCGGTTTTGCCGTAGTACCGTGCGGGAATGTATCCCGCGCCCCGCCTAAAACTTCCAGACAAAGTCCGTATAGAAAATGTTGGTAAGCCGCCTGCTTTCGCCGGAGTAGGCGTTATCCGGCCCCATCTCGAAGTTGACAATGTCCCCCACCTCGACCGCGGTGTTGGAATTGAGATTGAACTTGACCGAAGGCCGGAGGGCGATAACCGAATATTCCGAATCCCAGGCGGGAGCGTAGGCTTCCCAGTTCAGAAAATTGTATTTTCCGCCGGAAGACCCTGTCCCGCCGGCAGCGCTGGCTACATAAGCGGGTTTTCCCGCCATAAAGTACAGCGCGTCCAGCCGGGGAACAAGCTTGTTAATGGTATAGCTTACCCAGGGGGAAATCATCAGGCCGAAGTCCGATGATGAGCCCCCCGCCTGATCCGCCTGGTTCAGGTACTGGCCGGCGTTCAGCCCCACATCCAGGGCGCCCAGATCATAGGCGATGGTTTCGTAGACAAAAACCGTTCCCATGTCGCTGAACTTGTACAGATGATCGGCCTTGACTTCAAGGACAGCGGTCAGTTTAGGTACGGCCAAAAGCTTAAAACCCAGGACCGCCTCGTCGTTGTGGGCATTGCTGCCGGTGACGCCCATGTCGATGCCGCCGGCGGTATTACTCGAGGTACGGACACTGGCGGCAATCTTAAACACATCCTCCATCGTGTAGCCCAGGCTTACCACATATTTAAGATCCTCCGGCTCTATGGTGTTGTTCGCCAGGCCGGCCAGGGGATTATTGCCGCCGCCGCTTCCCGTACTCCCCAGATAAACGCCCACGCCCGCGTCCAGGCCGCCAAGACTCAGCTTGGTCAGAACCCCGATGCCCTCTCCCACGTCGTCGTTAAAGAGGGCTCCGCCGCTGTTCCAGGTACCGTCGTCAACCAGGCCGGCGTTTATCGTCAGCATATCCAGGGGCTTAAACCATCCGTACACAAAGGGAAGGGAAAAAAGCTGGTTGGTTTGAGCCTGGGACTGGATGCGGAACCGGAAGCCCGCGTTGGCGTCCGCGTTCGTATAGTCGCCGTTCAGGCGGAACCGGTAGCCGAACTGGCCCGAATCAACGCCGAACGCGGTAAGGTAGGGATCCGCGTCCTCCACGCTGGTAAACACAAAGCCAAGGCCGGTATTAAAATAGCCGCTCCATTTTAACTCCTGGGCGGACAGTCCCGCCCCTACCACGACGCACATTACAATCAACAGGGTCTTTTTCACAAGAATCTCCTTACTTTGGGTGGTATTCATGCCGTGCATGACGATACTACCGTAGCGAAGAAAATTGTGATTCCTGTCAAGGTTGTGTAAAAATTTGGCTAAATACGCGGAAGAGTCCGGGAAAAGCTGCAATTTCTTACCGCCCGCGGGCCCGCGGGGCCGCGGGGCCCGGGTGCAACTTCTTTTTCGGGGCAAAACCGGAAAGCGTGCTATCCTTAGGGTATCCCACGGGAGGGGATACCAATGGACACAAAAGAACGGGAAAAACTCATAGCGGGAGCCGTAG
>JAISDG010000153.1 GCA_031265015.1 Spirochaetaceae bacterium
GCGGGGGTAGCGGACATTACCACCGACGGGGACAGCCTTTACGCGGCAGGGTTTGAGGGCAGCGGCGACAATTTTGCCGCCATGGTGTGGAAGATCGACGGTTCCACGGTAACACCCATCCCCCTGACTGGCGGGAAGCGGCCCGGCTCTGCCGGCGCCGTCATCATCCACCAGGAATGACGGGGGCGGGCAAAACCTAAAGGTTTTGGCATGGCGCTCCGGTGAAGTGCCCGCCCTTGAACCTTCTTTCCGCATCGTGTTATGATACATCCGGCATGTATAAGCCCTACATAAAGCCGGTTTCTGCCGCAGCGCCGGATGTTAAACTATCGGAATCCCGCATTTCCAAACTGGCGCTCCTGGCGGCATGGGTTTTCGGCAGGCTCTATCTGTTTCTTTTTCTGGGGATTGCCAGAATCGTTCTGCGGAACGGAAAGCCCTTTTTTACCGCCTGCCAACGGGCCCTGGCAGGGAAAAGCCGCTGTATCATCGCCTTCCGCCATCCCAACGGAGGGGAAGCCCAGCTTTTGTTGTGGTATATCCTCTTTAAGCTCCGGTCCAGGGCCCGCCGGGGGGGGGTCCGGTTTTGCCGCAGGCCCTATGTTTCTTTTGTCTACGGATACGAAGTTGCCCGCTGGGGGGGGAAGCTGGCCCGGTGGATCATGCCCGGTTTGGGTTCCCTGCCGGTTCATCACGCAAAAATGGATTCCACCGGCATGGCCCGGATTTTTAAGGTTATTTCCGATGGACCCTATCCCCTGGCCATTGCTCCCGAAGGGCAGGTAAGCTATACCACCGAATCGGTTCCCCGGCTTGAGCAGGGAACGGTTCGGATTGGCTTTCAGGCCGCGGAACGGCTTGAGCGTGAAAAGAAAACCTGCCCTGTAGAGATCCTTCCCGTGTCCATCCATTTCCGCTACGGCAAGATGGGCCAGTGGTCCCTGAACAAGCTTATCCGTAAGATTGAAAGGTACACCGGGTTCAGGGAAGACGGTACGGACTTTCGCGGACGCCTTGAACGGTCCAGAAATTTTATCCTGGAACAGAACGAGAAGCGCTATGGAATACAGCCCGGCCCGAAAAAAAACTTTGCGGACCGGGTGGACCTGATCATGGACGCCGCCCTGGACAAGGCGGAAAAACTTTTGGGCATCAATCCCAAAAGCAACGAACTGGTGGAGCGGCTCTACCATATCCGCCAGATCTGCTGGGACCGGATGATCATTCCCGGCATAAACAGCCTGGACCGCCTTACCCTGCTGGAACGGGCCCTGGCGGATCTGACCGCGGGGGAAGCCTGGCACGCGTCACGGCACATGGAGCTGGTAGACTTTGTCTGGTACTTCCGGGTGCCCGTTCCCAGCGAAACCGATCCCCTCCATGTCAAGATCGAGTATGCCCAGAACCTGTGGGATTTTGCCAGCAGAACCATGGGCGGGGCCTATTCAAACCGGGTAGTAAACGTCCACCCCAAACGGGTGCTCATCCAGGTTGCCCCGATCATAAACTTAAGCGCCCGCCTGAGGGAATACAAAAAAAATAAAAAAGAAGCCATCGCCAATGCCATGCGCGACATGGAAGAAGCTTTCCTTGACTGTATCGACCGGGCCTCGGAATACCAGATCTAGGGGGAAGCCGTGCCCTGCATCAAGGAACTGCTGGTCCGGGGAACAGCCCGGCTGGCGCAGAACGGTATAAGCAGCCCCGCCCTTGACGCCGCCCTGCTCCTGGCGGAGGTTCTGGGCACAAGCCGGGAAAAACTCTACGCCGCATCGGACGCCGCCGTAAGCGAAGAACAAAGCCGCCGTTATGACGAAGTCCTGGAACGGCGGAGGGGAGGGGAGTGTACCGCCTACATTCTGGGCCGCCGGGAATTTTGGGGTCTGGACTTTATCGTCAGCCCCGCGGTACTGGTTCCCCGGCCGGATACCGAAACCCTGGTGGAAGCGGCCCTCCTCGAAATCAGGGCCATGACGCGGCCTGCCGCCGCGGGCCGGGGCGCCTCCGGCGGCGGCGCTTCTGGTGGCGCGGACGGCGTCTGCTCTCTGCTGGATCTGTGTACCGGCAGCGGCGCCGTGGCGATTGCCCTTAAGCGTGAAGCGCCGGAGGCGGAGATCTGGGCCGCGGATATTTCCGCGGAAGCCCTGGCGGTGGCCCGGCTTAACGCCCGGCGGCTGCTGTCCGGGGCAGGCAGCGCCGGGGCGGCGGACGCAGATAACACGGTGATAACAGGGGGTGAACCGGACGCGGGCAGCGCCGGATCGGTTGTTTTTGTCCGGGGCGATTTGTTTGCCGCCCTTCCCGGCTCCGCGCCCCGCTTTGCCCTTATCACCGCCAACGCCCCCTACATCCCCTCCGGCGGCATACCGCGCCTGGCCCCGGAAGTACGGCGCGAACCGCCGCTTGCCCTGGACGGCGGGGCGGACGGCCTGGACCTGATCCGGCGGATCATCGTGGAAGCCCCGTCCCGCCTGAAACCCGGGGGCCGGCTGCTGCTGGAAGCGGACCCTTCCCAGATGGAGACCATAGCCCGGCTTATGAAGGAACGGGGCTTCCGGGAAACGGAGTTGTTCAGGGATCTGGCAGGGCTGGAACGGGTTATCGCCGGCAGCTATGCTGACGCCGGCAGCCGCACTGACGGCGTCCTTCCGGTACGGGGCCCGGAGAATTCCCCCGGGAGGACCTTTCCGTGAAAGCCCCCGCTGTATCCGGCGCCGCTGTATTCGACGCCGGCGCTTTCGGTGAAAAACTCACCGCCTATTCCCGGCAGGATCAGGCGCGGATCCTCGACGCCGTCCTGCTGGCGCGGGAACGGTGCGATAATCTCCAGCGCCAGCTGGATACCGCCGCCATACTGATCGAACTTAACCTGGACGCAGACGCGGTCAGCGCCGTCCTGCTCCGCTGCTGCCTTGGATCCCCCGAAGCGCCGGGTACGGCGGTAGCGGCGCAAACGGCGGAAACGATCAAGCGCCGCTTTGGGAAAGAAGCCCTGCTGCTGGCCGAAGACTCGGCCAGGATCGCCGGTATCGCCGCCGCCGGTAAGACGGTACAGGAAGCGGACCATATCCGCAAAATGCTTTTTGCCATGGTCCGGGACATCCGGGTTATCCTGATTAAACTGGCGGACAAGCTCCACACCCTGCGGACCCTGGACTCCCTTCCCGAAGAGGATCGCAAGCCCGCCGCTCAGGAATGTCTTGACGTCTACGCTCCCCTGGCGGACAGACTGGGCATTTCCTGGATCAAGGATGAACTGGAAGACCTCTGCCTTAAATACCTTAACCGGGACGCGTATGTCCAGATAAAAGACATTGTCGCCCTTAAGCGGGGAGAACGGAGCGATTTTTTAGACCGGATCCGGGAAACGATTACCGCCGCCGCCCAAGCTGCGGGACTTGAAGTGGAAGTCCAGAGCAGGGCAAAGCACTTTTATTCCATCTACCAGAAGATGCGCAGGCGCAACAAAGCGCCGGGGGATCTGTACGATTTGTCCGGCCTTAGAATACTCTGCCGCGGCATCGATCACTGCTATACCCTGCTGGGCCTGGTACACCGGCTCTGGAAACCCCTGGACGGCCGCTTTAAGGATTATATCGCCATGCCCAAGCCCAACGGTTACCGGAGCCTTCATACCACCGTTTTTGTTCCCGCCGCCGGCGTCAGCGCAGCCGCCGGCGGTGAGGCCGTGGAAACCGGCGCTGCGGAAAACGGCGCCCCGGGCAATATGCTGGAAATCCAGATCCGTACCTGGGACATGCACCGGACCGCGGAATACGGCGT
>JAISDG010000187.1 GCA_031265015.1 Spirochaetaceae bacterium
TCGGGAAGGGACGCGTAAAACAAAAGGAAAAAGTCGTCCAGTACGCCGGAGTTAAAATCCGGATCCAGTTCGTAGGCCCGTTCCATCATCGCGCCGAGCAGGGGCGTCCGCATGCCAAGGCCTATATCAAAGGGATTTAAGGCATAGGCGGAGAGGTTCCCCGCGGCGTACCAGTAGAACAGGGGGACGTCTTCTTTTTTAACCGCGGCCAGTTCCGCGGAAACGTCAAAATTTCCTGTCTCCTCGTCCGCTGTAAAGGGAGCAAGCAGGCCGGGGTACTTGTTCACGATTCCCCGTTCCAGAATAGCCGCCCCCCGGAGGTACAGTCTTTTTGCCCGTTCCAGGGCGGCAAGCTTTTCCGTATAGCTCCCCGGGGGAAGCATCTCCGCCGGTCCCTGGACATAGGCGTTGGCGTACATGACAAAGAGGGAGCCGGTGGTCAGGATAAGCCCCGGATGATCGGGGTTCTTGTCCAGCAGGGTTTCGTACAGTTTAATGGCAAAAGGCAGGGCGTCTCCTACCAGCTGGGGATCCGTGTCCCCCAGGAACACCGTGTTTGACCCGCTGCCGGTAAGGGCGTCGGAAACTTTGTTGATTACCAGCTTGTTGATCGAACAGGAAGAAAAAAGCGCCGCCAGGGAACAACCAAGAACAGCAAAACGATTCATTGGTACAACACTCCATACAAAAGATTACGAACCGTTAACGGTTAATGGCTCACAAGCCAATAACGGTTAACGGCTCCTATGAGCCGGCTAGTGGTTCTTACGAACCAATAGCTGCGCGGATGTCTTTTTGTATCGCCTCCAGCTTGCGGCCCGCTTCCGCTTTGGCGGCATCGAGCCCCGCCTGGGCGCCGGCGCAGCAGGTGGCGTAAAATTTAATCTTGGGCTCGGTACCGCTGGGCCGGGCGCTGACCACGGTGCCGTCTTCCAGAAAGAACTGCAGCACATCGCTGGGAGGAAGCCCGTCCGCGCCGTTTTTGATGTCCCGAACCCGCTTCACGGCGGTTCCTCCCAGCGTTTTCGGGGGATTGCGGCGGTATTCTTCCATAATACCTTGCATAATTCCCGGCCCTTCCGGTCCTTGAAAATATTTGGAGATTCCCAGTTCCTGCCAGTAACCGTATTGGACATAGAGTTCGTTCAGCCGGTCCAGAAGGTTTTTCCCCTTGCTCCGCCAGTAGAGGGTCATTTCCGCGCAGAGGGCCGCGGCGGAAATGCCGTCCTTGTCCCGGACTTCGTTTTCCACCAGATAGCCGTAGCTTTCTTCGGTGCCGAAAACAAAGGTCCCCGCCTTTTCCCCGGCATCGCATTGGCGCATGACGCCGGCAATCCACTTGAATCCCGTCAGGACCTCCACGCATTCCACCCCGTACCCGGCGGCCAGCCGTTTCTGCATCCCCGTGGTTACCACGGTATTGACCATCAGGGGCCCGGGGGGGAGTTTTCCCAGCTCCGTAAGGGAATGGAAAATATAATCCCCCAGCAGCACTCCCATCTGGTTTCCCGTTACCAGGACAAAGGGCGCTTCCCGGTCCCCGCCGGACTGCGCCGGCACGGCGATTCCGAAACGGTCCGCGTCGGGGTCGGTGGCCATGACCACGTCGGCCCCTTCTTTTTTCCCCAGGCTGATCGCCATGTCCAGGGCCGCCGCTTCTTCCGGGTTGGGAAAGGCCACCGTGGGGAAATCCCCGTTCCCCTCCCGCTGTTCGGGAACGGTGATCACCCTAAGGCCCAGATCCCCCAGGACCTTTTCCACGTGGAAGGCCCCGGTACCGTGGAGGGGGGTGTAGACGATTTTTACCTCCCCCGCCTTTGCCTTGATCAGGTCCGGCCGGAAGAGGCGGCTTTTTACCATGTCCCGGTAGGGCTTGTCCACTTCTTTGTCAATGATTTGGAGCAGCCCCGCGGCCAGGGCTTCTTCCCGGGTTATCTCTTTTATTTCCGAAACGGCGTTTACTTCCAGGATGATCCCCTTATCGTGGGGGGGGATTACCTGGGCTCCGTCGTTCCAGTAGGCCTTGTACCCGTTGTACCGGGAAGGATTGTGGCTGGCGGTGATCACGATCCCCGTGTCGCAGCCCAGGAGCCGTATGGCAAAGGAAAGCTCCGGGGTGGGCCGCATCGCCGAAAAAAGATAGGCCCTAATCCCGTTCGCGGCAAAGATCAGCGCCGCGGCTTCGGCAAATTCCGCCGAATAATGGCGGCTGTCGAAGGCAATTGCGGCAGACAAGCTGCCGGGCGCGGACAAGCCGCCGGCGTCAGACGAGCTGCCGGGCGCAGATAAACTGCCGGGCGCGGACAAGCTGCCGGTCTTCCCGGGGAAGGCGGCCTTTTCGGGAAAGGCCTTGCGGAGATAGTTGGACAGTCCCTGGGTGGCGCTTTTTACCACCAGGGCGTTCATCCGGTTATAGCCGCCGCCGATGATCCCCCGGAGGCCTCCGGTACCGAATTCCAGGTTCCGGTAAAACCGGTCTTCCAGCTCCTTGGTATTGTCTTCCTCCAGGAGCCGTTCCACCTCCCCCCGGAAATGGGGATCCTGTTCCCTGTCAATGTAATGCCGCGCCCGCCGGATAATTTCGTCTTTTTCCATGATTCCTCTAAGTATACGTGGCTTTACCCGTGGGCGCAAGATGACTACGGCCCGTCCCCGCCGGACAGATTGATTTTTTTTGTCATCTAGGGTATGGTTTTTTAGCATCATGTGGAGGAAATCATGAATCGTGGAATGACTATTGCGGACATGCTGGGACAGAGCGGCGTTTTGTCTCTTCTTGGCATGGGAGTGGTATTTGGCTTTTTAATTGTCATGGTTATAGCGGTGACCATGACCGGAAAAGTCATCCATGCTCTGGGGGCGGATAAGGACATTGCCCGGTCCGCCCCCCCCGCCGGAGCGGGCGGGGCGGCGCAGATAACGGCGGTAACCGCGGCCATTACCGCGGCGGTGGCCGAATACCGGAAAACCGGACGCTAAGACAGCCCGGTAGTATCGATTAACGGACTAAACAGATGTATTCGTAAATCCGCATTATCGGGCCCCCAAGCTGCCGTCTATGTTGCCTAATGTAATTTTTAATTTAAGGAGTAATCATGCCTAAAGTAAAACTAACGGATTTGGTTCTCAGGGACGCCCATCAGTCCCTGTTCGCCACCCGGATGACTACCGCCGATATGGTCCCCGCCTTGGAGCGGCTGGACAAAATCGGCTATTTTGCCCTGGAAGGCTGGGGAGGAGCTACCTTCGACAGCTGTATCCGCTTTTTGAACGAAGATCCCTGGGAACGGCTGCGGACCCTGAAGAAGGGACTGCCCAACACCCCAATTATGATGCTGCTGCGGGGTCAGAATCTGCTGGGATACCGGCACTATGCCGACGATGTGGTGGATAAATTCGTGGAAAAGGCCGCGGAAAACGGCGTCTCCGTGTTCAGGATCTTCGACGCCTGCAACGATCCCCGGAACCTCAAGCGGGCCGCGGACGCGGCGAAAAAAACCGGCAAGCATGTCCAGATGGCCATTTCCTATGCCGCCACTCCCTACCACACCAAGGAGATCTACGCGGACCTGGCCAAACGCTATGCGGAATTCGGGGCGGATTCGATCTGTATCAAGGATATGTCGGGGCTCCTGAAACCCTACGAAACCTACGACCTGGTAAAGGCCATCAAGGCGAAGGTTGATCTTCCCCTGGAGATTCACACCCACGCGACCACGGGGCTTTCGGTGGCCGCCCTGATCAAGGGCGCCGAGGCGGGGGCGGACATCCTGGACACGGTCATTTCGTCCCTGTCCATGGGAACAAGCCACAGCCCCACGGAAACCATCGTGGAGGCCCTGAAGGGTACGGAATTCGACACGGGGCTGGACATTATCCCCCTGCTGGACATCGCCGCGTACTTCCGGGATGTGCGGAAGAAGTACGCCAAATTCGAGTCCAGCTTCCTGGGGGCGGACACCCGGATCCTCGCGTCCCAGGTGCCCGGGGGTATGCTCAGCAACCTGGAAAACCAGCTGAAAGAGCAGAACGCTTCGGAAAAGATCGACGATGTGCTAAAGGAAATCCAGGTGGTCCAGAAGGACTGCGGCTATATCCCCCTGGTTACCCCCACAAGCCAGATTGTCGGTACCCAGGCGGTGTTCAACGTCCTCTTTGGCCGGTACAAGAACCTTACCCAGGAAACCGCGGACCTGGTTACCGGACGCTACGGCGCTTTGGCGGCCCCGGCCAATCCGGAGCTGGTCAAGCTGGGCCTGGAAAAGAACAAATACGATTCGGTCCTGGACTGCCGGCCGGCGGACAAGATTCCCAATGAATTCTCCAAAATCGAAGAGGAGGCAAAGAAGGCCGGAGCGAAAACGGTGGAAGACGCCCTTACCTACGCGATGTTCCCCAAGGTGGCCCCGGGTTTCTTCCAGAAACGGTCCCAGGGACCGGTGGATTCCGCGTCTTTCGCGGTAAAGGTCCAGACAGGGGGTTCCGGCCAGGCGGCCAAATACAACGTCAACGTCAACGGCGCCAACTACGCGGTGGTGGTTTCCCCCGCGGGCACGGTGGCCGTGGCTCCCGGCGGACCCGCCCCCGGGGCGGGAGCTTCCCCGGCCCGGTCCGGCGGGGGGCAGACGATCCCCGCCCCGGTAGCGGGTACGGTACTCCGTTATGTAGTAGATGAGGGAGCCCAGGTTACCAGCGGCGACACGATCCTGATCATGGAATCCATGAAAATGGAACTGGAAATCAAAGCTACCACGGCGGGACCGGTTCATTTCCTCGTTTCCCCGGGGACCCAGGTGGCGTCCCAGCAGCCTATCGCGGAAATCGGCGGCTCCGCCGTAGGGGAAGTTCCGGTTTCCGAAAGCCCCGTTTCCGGGGTTCCGGCGGCCGCGGTCCCCTCGGCGGAGCTTTCCGCCGGCGGGACGGTTATTCCCGCGCCGGTGGCGGGCACGGTGCTCCGGTACGCCGTGGACGAAGGGGCCCAGGTTACCAGCGGCGACACGATCATCATTATCGAGTCCATGAAAATGGAGCTGGAAATCAAGGCCACCGCGGCCGGTCAGGTCCATTTCCTGGTTCCCGGAGGGACCCAGGTAGCATCCCAGCAGCCCATCGCCCAAATCGGCTAAAGGAAGGGTATACATGTTAAACCAAAAAAAAGATCCGGTCCTGATAACCAAAATCTGTTTACTTATCATCGTCGGGGCCATGGCGCTTTCCCTGGTAAATGTCGCGTTTTCGTCCCGGACCCAGGCCCAGACCGTTTCCTCCGCGGACGAACTCCCCTCGATTCATAATCTGGACGGGATCATCCCCGGCAGCGCCGGTCTTCCCACGGTATCGATCAGGAGCTTTATCAGGAATATCGCCGAGACCACGGGGATTTACGCCTTTATCACCGACATCCTTCCCGGTATAACCCCCTCGGGGTTCCCCATTACGGTTTTCGGGTGGCAGGAATTCTTTATGGTGGCGGTGGGCTTTCTTATCGTCTACCTGGGGGTAGCCAAGGGTTTTGAGCCCCTGCTCCTTATTCCCATCGGCTTCGGAACGATCTTCGCCAATATTCCCTTTGCCAACATGGGGAGCCCGGGGATCTGGAACGAGCAGATGCATATCTTTGAGCATCAGGGATTCCTTAACGTGATCTACAACGCCGGGGTGGGCAACGAATTTTTCCCCCTGATCATCTTTATCGGGATTGGGGCCATGACCGACTTCGGCCCCCTGATCGCCAATCCCAAGACCGCCCTCCTGGGGGCGGCGGCCCAGTTCGGGGTCTTCGGTACTATGTTCTTCATCAGCGTGGCCAATTTTCTGCCGGGGGTGGCCTTTAACCTGAAGGAAGCCTGCGCGGTGGCGATCATCGGCGGCGCCGACGGCCCCACCACGATCTACATCGCCGCGAAACTTGCCCCCCACCTTCTGGCCACGGTGGCGGTGGCGGCCTATTCCTACATGGCCCTGGTGCCGATCATCCAGCCTCCCATCATGAAGCTCCTGACTACGAAGGAAGAGCGGCTGATTAAAATGCGGCAGCTCCGGCCCGTGTCCCAGATCGAAAAGATCGCCTTTCCCCTGGTGGTGTTCGTGCTGACCCTGCTCATCATCCCCTCGGCGGCGCCCCTTATCGGGTGCCTTATGTTCGGCAACTTCCTGCGGGAATGTAAGGTGGTGGACCGGCTTTCGGACACCTCCCAGAACGCCCTGATGAACATCGTGTCCATGTTCCTTTCTCTGGGGGTGGGCAGCCAGATGACCCCGGAAAAGTTCCTTAACCCCTCGTCCCTGATCATCGTGGTTATGGGCCTTATCGCCTTTGCCATTGCCACCGCCACCGGCGTTATCGTGGCGAAGGTCATGAACCTGTTCCTTAAGGAAAAGATCAATCCGCTGATCGGCTCCGCCGGGGTATCCGCGGTGCCTATGGCCGCCCGGGTTTCCAACAAGGTGGGCCTGGAGGATGATCCCGGCAACTTCCTGCTGATGCACGCCATGGGACCCAACGTGGCCGGCGTTATCGGCACCGCCATCGCCGCGGGAGTGATGATAGCCGTCTACGGCAGTTAAGCCGGCGCGTAACGCCGGTTTCGCCGCCGCCGGACCGTTCCAAAACACGGCGTTTTGGAACGGTCTCCGTTAAAAAGGCTGCCTCTCGGGGCAGCTTTTTTTAAAGGCCTGTTGTATGGGTTTGCTGGAAATTGTCCTGATTGCCCTGGGCTTGTCCATGGACGCCTTTGCCGTATCAATCAGCCTTGGTTTGTCCGCCAAAAAGCCGAAGCCCGTGGAAATACTGCTGCCGGGACTGTATTTCGGGGTCTTCCAGTCCCTGATGCCCGCGGCGGGATATTTTGCGGGAGCCTATTCGGCGCAAAAAATCGAAAAGATCGATCACTGGATCGCCCTTGTCCTGCTGGGGTTTATCGGCGGCAAAATGATCAGGGACGGCCTGGCGCGAAAAAACGGGGAAGAACAAAAAGGCGCGAAAGAAGGGAACGGGAACAATTCTTTTGGTTTCCTGCGGATGCTGGTTTTGGCCGTGGCGACCAGCATCGACGCGCTGGCCGTGGGCATCACCTTTGCCTTCTTTAAGGTTCACCTCCCTACGGCAGTACTGATAACCGGAACCGTCACCTTTGTTATCGCCATGGGCGGAGTGGTCATCGGCGGCGCCTTCGGGGCAAAGTATAAAGCGCATGCCGAATGCGCGGGAGGGGCGGTGCTGGTCCTGATCGGAATAAAAATAGTCTCCGAACACCTGTTTTTTTCCTAGGGATACCGGCGCCCGAAGGGCGGCAGGGATGCTGATCGCGCCCGCGAAGCGGGCGGCGGCAAGGATGCCGCTGTCTCCACTGCCTGTCCGCTTTTAGCGGGCAGGCTCAAAATCCAGCATGGATGCTGGATTTTGAGCCCTTGTATTTTTTCCCTAAACTTTGCTATGCTGGTTTTTACATGAAGCTGTTATCCAGGGTCACTACCAAAACACCGGCTTTCGCCAACCCCTTCGGTACAGCGGCTCATTTTACCCCCCTCCACGCATGCAGCGTAGGTTACTCTCTTTTTGCCGCAGGTACACCATATAGAGCGTCCGCGGCTTTTACCCCGAAGGGGGGTTCTTTCAACCCGGAAGCTCCGGCTTTTAATCGGACGGTTCCGGCTTTCAAGTTAAAAGCCAAGGATTCCAAGTTAAAAGCCGCGGCTTCCAGGTCAAAAGCCGCGGCTTCCAAGTCAAAAGCCGCGGCTTCCAGGTCAAAAGCCGAGGCTTCCAGGTCAAAAGCCGGGGATTCCAAGTTAAAAGCCGAGGATTTTAACCCAAAAGCCGAGGATTCCAGGTCAAAAGCCGCGGCTTCTAACCAAAAAGTCCGGGCTTTTAACCGGGAAATTCCGGCTTTCATCCTGAAAGTTCCGGTTTTTACCATAAACACTATTGTCCAA
>JAISDG010000011.1 GCA_031265015.1 Spirochaetaceae bacterium
TCTATCGACAAGATAACCAAATCCACCGACAACGTACTCAACAAGTTTGAGGCCATAGACAGCGGGGTTAAAACCGTGTCCGATCAGGAAGAAAATATCCGTAGCGCCATGGAGGAACAGGACGCGGGGAGCAAGCAGATATTGGAATCCATCGGCCAGTTGAACGAGGCGACCCAGATGGTCAAGGGCGGTTCACAGGAGATGCTGGAAGGGAGCCGCCAGGTGATACTGGAGGGCAAAAACCTGGAACTGGCGACACAGGAGATCACCAACGGGATGAACGAGATGGCCGCCGGCGCGGACCAGATCAACGTGTCGGTGAATCACGTAGATACCATCAGCGGGAAAAACAAGGAAAACATTGATGTCCTGGTCAGGGAGGTGGCAAAATTCAAAGTGGACTAACCCGTCCGGAAGCTCCCCCGCGGAAGCGGCTCTTGGGGATAATGGACCCCGCTGCGAATGAACCTTCTCATAAGGTCCTTACCGGAATTTTACGCTCTTAACAAAACCGTGTCCGTTAATCGTGGGCGGGATTTTTACGGACCTTTTCAACGGCCCTGGTCACCGCTTCCTGCAGGGACCGGGCATAGGACGCTTCGGTCATTGCCTGGGACGCATACTGGGTACCCAGGAGCGAAACCCGGTACAGGGGTTTGACCGTATTAAGGGCTATCGCGGCCATATCCACCACACAGGTATTGCAGCGGCAAATCTCTGCCCCATAGGCGGCAAGCTGGCGCTCCAGTTCCTCAATAACCAGCTTTTCGGACTCGTTCTTTAAAATATCAAAATCATAGACATCGGCAAAAGCCATCGTTCTTCCCTCCACCGTTATTTTTAGTATACGCTTTTTATCACATACACGCTATTGATGAACTCTGTCAAAGGAGACAAATTTGGCATACTGGGGCAGGAACACAATGTCTACTATCCCCACGGGGCCGTTGCGCTGTTTGGCGATAATCAGCTCCGTTTTGTTGCTGGTTCCCTCTTTTCCCTTTCCGCTCTTTACGTCCGTTTCCCTCTCCCGGTGCAGGAACATCACCAGGTCTGCGTCCTGCTCTATGGAACCCGATTCCCGGATATCCGACAGGTTCGGCCGTTTACCCTCCGCGTCCCGCCTAAGCTGGGAAAGGGCTACCACGGGGATATCAAGCTCCCGGGCCAGGCTTTTTAAGGACCGGGAAATTTCGGCAATCTGCTCGTGCCGGGGAATCTGGTAATTATCCGAGCTTATCAGCGTAAGGTAATCGATAAAGATAATCTCCACCCCCTGCTGGGCTTTAAGCCTCCGGGCCTGGGAACGGAGATCCAGCAGCTTAAGTCCCGGAGTATCCACAATATACAGGGGCGCTTCGTGGATCCGGGCCGCGGCGGCCATCAGCTTGCCGAAATCCTTGCCCGACAACAGTCCTGTCCGGATCTTCTGGGATTCGATCAGCGATTCGGAGGATATAAGCCGCAGACAAAGGGCCATATCGGACATTTCCAGGGAAAAAAAAGCCGCGGGTATTTTTTTTTCTATGGTGATATACGCCGCCATGGTCAGCCCTATGGCGGTCTTTCCCATGGAAGGCCGGGCCCCGATAATGATCAGTTCCGAATTTTGAAAGCCCGCGGTTACCGTATCCAGATCCCCAAACCCCGAGGGAATTCCTATCCACGCCTCTTTTGCGTGGTACCGTTTTTCTATTATGTCAACGGCGTCGGGTATCAGCTCCCGGGTGCTCTTGTATGAATAGGCCTGCCGGCTTTCTCCCAGTTCCAGAATCTGCTGCTGGGTTTCTTCCAGTATTATCCTGGATTCCACCGATTCGTCAAAGGAACGGGTATTGACTTCCGCCGATACCCGGAGCAGGGCCCTTCTTAATGAACAGTCCTGTACCAGCCGGGCATAGTAATCTATGTTGGCGCTGGAAGGCACCACATTGGTCAGGGAGGCAACATAGGCCGCCCCCCCGGTTGCGTCCAGTTCGGCCATCTGCCGCAGTTCCGCGACCACGGTAATGATGTCCGCTTTCTGCCGGCCCTGGTCATGGAGGTTAAGGATTGCCTTAAAAACCCTGCGGTTCGGGGTGGAATAAAAATCATCGGGCCGGATATACTGGAGCGCCGTGTCTATCGCGTCGTTATCCAGCAGGATGGCTCCCAGAACCGCCTGTTCCGCCTCATTATTATGGGGCGGAACCTTATCCTTTAACGGGGGCATGACGGGCCGTAATTAGGGTTTACCGGGCGTCATCCGCGGGAGCCTGGTTCTCTTCCGCCAAAGCGCCGGTATCCGCCGCAGGTACGGCTTCGGCTGCTGTTTCCGCCGCCGGTGAAGCGGAGGCCTCGGGTAACGCGGCTTCAGGTGAAACTGTCGCCGGAGTTTCGGCGGCAGTTTCACCGGTCCCGGCGGCGGCGGTTCCGGGAGCGGATTCCGCCGCTGCCGCCGCTACGGTATCTGCCGCCGGTTCCCGGCGGCGGCCCCGCTGGAGGGCGGAAGTTCTGGTTTCGGTTTTGATTGCCTGTCCCTCCACAATAACGGTACATTCCGCGGCGGAACTTTCGTACAGTTTTACGGAAACCTTGTACCGGCCTACGCTCTTAATGGTATTGCCGGGAATTTCGATCTTTTTACGTTCAATCTGAAAACCCTGCTTAACCAGCTCATCCGCCACCGTTTGAACGGTAACGGCGCCGTAGAGCTTTCCGTTGGCTCCGGCGGGCATGGAGAGCGTCATGGTCAGGGCCTCGAGTTTTTCTTTCAGCCCCGCCGCGTCCTGCCGTTTCAGGGCTTTCCGCGCTTCTATTTCGTCCTTCCGTCCCTCAAAAAGCTGTATGGTCTTTTCATTATAGGGAAGGGCTATCCCCCTGGGAAAAAGGTAATTCCGGGCGTATCCTTTGGCCACATCCTTCACATCCCCTTCTTCGCCCAGGGTGGCAAGATCCTTGTTCAAAATAACTTTCATAAAACCAAGCTCCTTTACTGACTGTTTCGCTTGACAATACCGCTGTGAAAATCAAAGATTTTCACAGCCCGCCCCGGAGTAGGAAGCGGTCGTATTAGTTCCCGCCAACGGCGGGGAGGCTACTGTTTCGGCGTCCGGAAGGGCACCCAGTTTTCCGCTATTCCTAAAAGCACCAGTAATCCAAAAAGCACCAGTAATCCAAAAGCCGCGGCGTTAACGCCGGAGGCAAAAAACAGGATCATTATTCCCACATTGGCGATCACGCGCATAAAGGGGGGCGCTTTCAAAAGAAAGTACAGGGCAATCCCTCCGCCCTGAACAAAGTACAGTGTAGCGGATATGACCAGAATGTTCCACCCGGCTATGTCCAGCAGTTCCATCTCTCCCAGCCGGCCCGCAAGAACAGCCCCCAGGGACAGGGACAGGATCCAGATTAAAACCGGAGGGGCATGAAAGGCCGGCAGATTTTCCCGGGCCGGGGCGCGCCGCAGGATCCTCACGATTCCCGCCGCTATCTGCCGGTTAACCCAGAGGAAGATCATGGACAAAGCCAGAATTCCACCCCGTAAACCGGCGTATACTCCGGCGGAAAGCAATTCTTCCGGGGCGGGGGCGGAAAAATCCCCGGAGGCGGAACCGGAAAGAGCGGCAAGGCGTTCGGCGACAAACTCATGCATCCGGGGATCCCCGGCCAGGGACAGAAAAATCGGTCCCATAACAAGGGCACAGACAAGCGCTCCGGCGATTATCCGGTAGGGAACGTCAAGAGCCGCCGTGAACCGCGTTAACGGCGCGTTTATCCAGGTAAAGACCAGGACCATGACCGAAAAATACAGGGCGCCCCACCGCAGGGAAACGGGATCCCCCGACCGGTAGATATACAGGCTGACGGATATAATAAGATTGGCCGCCACCGCGGTAATTCCGCAGGCCCAGGCGGTCTGAGCGCCCCCCAAAAAAGCGGCAAGCCCCAGGGGAAGCAGGAAAAAAAACTGAAAACCGGTCCGGCCGCAGAAAACGGAAAGCGCCGCGCAGGCCGCCGATATCCCCAGGGAAACGGCGGCGGAAGTCGCGTGCCGGTTGTCCACTACTCCGCCACAAACGGCAGCAGCGCGATAATCCTGGCCCGCTTTATCGCGGCGGCCAGGGCCCGCTGGTGCTTTGCGCAGGTACCGGTAATCCGCCGGGGAAGGATCTTTCCCCTCTCGGTAATAAATCTGCGAAGCGTATCCGCGTCTTTGTAATCGATCCTAAGCTTCTGGGTACAGAAGCGGCAGACTTTCTTTTTAAAATAAACCTTGCCCTTGCCCCGGCCGGTTTTGTCCTCGCCGTCCCGTCCGTCCATCTGGACATCCCGGTCCTGCCGGGGGGGTCTTTCTTCCGTGTATTTTTCATCGGACATGGTACAACTCCTTAAAAGGGAATATCATTGGTAAAGCCGTCGTCGCCGGCGGAAACCGGGGCGCTGTCCTGGCGGGGAGCGCCTCCGTTATACGAAGCGCCGGTACCGTTGGAGCCGCCGTAGGAAGAAGAAGCGCCGCCGGTACCTCCGCCCAAAAGCTGCAGGTTGGCGGCCACAATTTCCACCTTGGAACGGTTCTGCCCGTCCTGCTCCCAGCGGTCCTGGCGCAGTTCCCCGTCCACGCCGACCTGTTTGCCCTTGACCAGATACTGGTTAAGGGTTTCACCCTGCCTTCCCCAGAGTACCACGTCGAAGAAATTGGGCTCGTCCACCCACTGTTCCCCCGATTTCCGGCGGCGGTTAACCGCGATAGAAAATTTGCACACCGCCTGACCGTTGGCGGTATACTTAAGTTCCGCGTCCCTGGTCAATCTGCCGATTAACACCACATGGTTAAGGTCCGCCATGGCTATTCCTCTATGACAACAAAGAGATAGCGCAGAAGATTGGCGTTCAGCTTGAACGCCCTGTCCAAAACGCTGATCCTGGCGGGATCCGCCTTGAGGGTAAAGAGCACATACCGGCCCCGCCGCCTTTTTTTGATCTCATAGGCCAGATCCCGGTCTCCGGTTTCATCCGCTTTGACGATTTCCGCCCCCTGGGCGGCAAGGTCGGCCAGGACGGCAGCTCTTCCCGCCTGGTACTGGTCTTCTTCCAAGGGGAAGATGACCGTCAGCTCATACTGACGCATAGGTCCTCCTTTCGGACAATGATTTTAGGCCCGCTTTCAGGAAGCAGGCAAAGAGGTAAAAGAAGTATACCAAAACAGAAGTATCTTGTCAAACCCCGCCGTCCTGCCGAAAATAGGAATATGAACAGGCATATCAATTTTGAAGATAATATTTTTATTTTGAATATACGGATACGGATGATACAGGACCTCTTGATTCTTGATGCCGACGCGGATCTGTTTTTGAACAAAACCCTGGAGGATATTGATTTTATTAACGCCGGCCTTGCCAGCCTGCTGGGCAGCCTTAAGGAAAATTTCAGGCTCCTTGACCGGGACGATCAGTTCCACAACCTGCTGAATACCGAACGGCAGTTCTGCGAGGTGCTGGGCGAAATGGACCAGGGGGAGGGAAACATTTCCGGCATCCAGTACCCCGAGCTGCGGGAACGGGTTGAATTTTTGCTGAACCGCTCTCAGGAACGCCGGCATGCCATAGAAGACCTGATCGTGGAAGCAAGGCAGCTGACCCTGGAACCTGTGGTGGGCTACGACGAACTCCACGAACTCCTCAACCGCTAGAAATGGACCGTCCGGTCCGCGGCCGCTCCCAATCCCCCCTGCGAATCACCGGAGGGGTTCTGAAAGGAAGGGCCGTCAGGGTTCCCCCGGGAATTATCCGGCCCGCGATGGACAGAATGCGGGAATCGGTGTTTGCCGTTCTGGGGGATCTCAACGGCGCTTCGTTTCTGGATCTGTTTTCCGGTTCCGGCATTATCGCCCTGGAAGCGGCGTCCCGGGGGGCCTCACCGGTGGAGGCCGTCGAATCGGATCCCCTGAAACGGAAGATCATTCTGGACAATTCCGCCCTTGCCCCGGCTTCCATTCGCTGCCGCTTTATGTCTTCGGAACTCTACATCAAACGGGCCCGGCGATCTTTTGACTATATTTTCTGCGATCCCCCGTTCTCCTATGCCCACAAAAAAGAGCTGCTCCTGTTACTGGAAATATCGCCGCTGGTGTCCCCCGGTTCCCTGGTACTTATCCACCGGCCCGCGCCGGAAAGGCTTGACCGGGAATCCTTTACCGCCCTGGCGCTCCGGGAAACCCGCCGTTATGGCGCCTCCGCGGTGGATTTTTTTTACCGGAATGACTCTCCCCGCCCTGAAGGCCTGAAGCTCCCCCGCGCAAGCGGGCTCTTGGTATTAAACCCGCGGACGGAATAGAACCTCTAAACGTCCGGAACTGAAATCCACCCAGGGTTACGAAAATTTATTCTCTGGCAAAGAAAAATACTTGACTGTTTGAGTAAGAATTGCTATTTTGGATCAAAGACCAGCTGATTCTTGTAATTTCTGAAAACAAGAGATATAGTAGGCGGTAAGATTCAGGGAAAAATGGATTATCAAAAGGTTTTTGAACGTTTTGAAGATCCCCGGGGGTTTATCAAAACCACGGCGAAACCTTCAATAGACGGCAGTACCAAGGCCGCGCTGAACCGTAAGGGAAACGCGCTGTATAATGCCGGCGATATTGAAGGGGCCAGGCGGATTTTCCTAACAACCGGTTATTCCGACGGACTTTCCAGGGTGGGGGATTATTATAAATCCCGGGGCAGGCCCCTGGACGCCCTGCGGATGTACTGGATAGCCCCGGATCATACAAAAGCAGACCCTATCATCCAGCAGTTATCAGAAATAGTCAGACATTTTATGAATGAAGGGGATTTAGATGAATAACGAAAGTAATGCCGGCGTATTATCCCTGGCAGAAGAACCCGCTGCCCCGCCGGTGAAAAATCCCGTCCGGATGTATTCGCCGGGAGGGACCGCGGTTGACGCCGGGGATTATCCCGGAGAAGCGGAAGACGCCGAAACGCTGAAACAGGACATAGCGGAATGGTCAAAACGGGGGTATCAGTTTTTACGGGAAAACAGAATACCCGAAGCTATGGATTACTTTAACAAAATTCTTGAAGCGGACGGCTGTAACAACTATGCCCTGGTGGGCCTGGGAGACGCCGCCCGGAAGCAGGGCGCCTACCGGGAAGCGGTACGGTATTACAGCTGGTGTCTTGAACACCATCCGGGAAACAACTATGCCCTCTTCGGCCTGGCGGACTGTTATAAAACCCTGAACCAGTTTCACAAAGCCATTGAAATCTGGGAACAGTACCTGCTTCACGATAACCAGAACATCACGGTCCTTACCAGGGTTGCCGACGCGTACCGCAAGGTCCGGGATTTTAAGCATTCCCGGGAGGTATACCTTCAGGTTTTGAAGATGGAAGAAACAAACCCTTATGCTATCATCGGCCTGGGCCATCTGCACTACGATTTTAAGGAATACGAGGAAGCCCTGTTCTACTGGCGGAAGATGCTGGAAATCAACAGGGAAAACGTGGACATCCGGGTCCTGACCTCCATCGGCAACTGTTACCGGAAACTGAAAACCTTTGAAAACGGAATAACTTTTTTTGAACAGGCCCTGCAGCGGGACATCAATAATTTTTACGCCCTCTTCGGCCTGGCGGACTGTTACCGGGGAATGAACCAGCAGAACCGTTCCCTGGAATACTGGAACTGTATTCTGGAACAGGATCCCCGAAACAAGGTTATCCTGACCCGGGCGGGGGACGCGTACCGCCACCTGAACGATTACGGAAACGCCGGGGAATACTACCGCCGGGCGCTGAACATCGAATTCGACACCTACGCGGTTCTGGGGCTTGCCCTGGTGGCCAAGGCCCAGAACAAGTATTCGGAAGCCATCGAATCCCTCCGCCGGCTGATACAGCAGGATCCCCGGAATTACCGGCTGTATATAGAACTGTCGGACTGCTGGTATCGTAAGGGAGAAAGGAACCTGGCCATTGAAATTCTGGGGGATTTTCAGAAACAGGGACTGCGGAACGGCAAAATCTCCGAACTGTTGGACCGGTACAGAAATTAACGGGACCGGGATCCTTTCGGGGATGACTTTTCCGGAACTGGCGGAAACCCTGGAGCAAACCGGGGCGGGATCTGTTCCCCCCTACCGGGCGGAACAGATCTTTTCCTGGATAAGCCGGGGAGCGCTTTCCTTTGACCGGATGACCGATCTGCCTCAGGCATGGCGGCGGGAACTGGCCGCCCGTTTCAGCATCCGGGGAAGCAGGGTAAGCGGGCGGCTGGACGATCCGGACGGAACATCCAAGCTGCGGTTTACCCTGGCGGACGGAGCGGTAATCGAGGCGGTGCTGTTGGCCGCGGAAAAAACAAGGCCGGACCGGGGGGAACCGTACCGCAGCTATACCGCCTGCCTTTCCACCCAGGCGGGGTGCCCCGTGGGCTGCGTTTTCTGCAAAACCGGTTCCCTGGGCTTTCTCCGGAACCTGGATACCTTTGAACTGACAGATCAGTTTTTGGCCCTTTCCGATCTGGTTCGGGAAAGGGACGGCGGCTCCTGCCGGATCTCCCACATTGTCGTCATGGGTATGGGGGAACCCCTGTTAAACCTTGCCGCCCTGCGGAAAGCCCTGGACATACTCTGCGATCCCAGGGGCTTCGGTTTTTCCAAACGGAGAATCACCATTTCCACATCGGGGATCAGCGCGGGCATTCTGGAACTGGCGGAACAGGGCCCCGAAGCGGAACTGGCCCTTTCCCTGACCACGGCCCGGGAAGATCTGCGGCGGCGCCTTATGCCCGGCGCCGGGGGAAATTCCCTGGAAGGTCTGAAAGGGGCCCTGAAAATATACCAGGAAAAAACGGGCCGCCGCATAACCCTGGAAACGGTGCTGCTGGGGGGTATCAATACCGGCAGCGGGGACGCCCGGGCCCTGGCGGCCTTTGCCAAAGGTCTGAAAACCACGGTCAATCTTATTCCCTGGAACCCCGTCCCGGGCCTGTCCTTCGGGGGGGAAAAAATCCGGGAACCCCCGGCCGATGAGACCGGCCGGTTCCGGCGGCTCCTGGAACAGGAAGGCATACAGGTAACGGGACGGTACCGCCGGGGCCGGGGGATTTCCGGCGC
>JAISDG010000034.1 GCA_031265015.1 Spirochaetaceae bacterium
TGGCGCTGCCGGAAGAACTGGAAGACCTGGCCGCGGCGGATCTGGAGCCCCTGGCCGGGGATGAGGAGTACATCGAAGCGCTGGAACGGGCCGCCTCCGGGACGGGGAAAAAGCTCCGGGTCCATCTAAAAATCGACACCGGCATGGGGCGCATCGGCTGCAGGCCCTCTTTCGCCCGTTCCCTGGCTTCCCGGATCGCGAAAAGCGGCTCCCTGGCGCTGGCGGGAACCGCTACCCATCTGGCGGTCTCCGACTCCCTCCGGGAAGAGGACCGGGCCTTTACGGAACGGCAGCTGGACAGTTTCCGCGGAGCCCTGGAAGACATCCGCGCCGGGGGGATCGATCCGGGAATCGTCCACGCGGCCAATACCGGGGCTGTAACTTTTCACACCGGGGCCTGGTTTGATATGGTAAGACCGGGGATTCTGCTGTACGGCTACGCTCCGCCGGACGCCGATGGAAAACCCGCTATGGCGGTTAAGCCCCTGATGGAACTGGTAAGCCGGCTGGTCTTTATCAAGGACATCCGCCGGGGGGAAACGGTTTCCTACGGCAGAACCTGGACGGCGAAGGAGGATACGGTTATCGGCACCCTTCCCCTGGGGTACGGGGACGGCCTGTCCCGGCGGCTCGGCAATACCTGGCAGGTACTGGCCGGCGGCGTATTACGGCCCCTGGCGGGGCGGATCTGTATGGATCAGTGCATGGTTGATCTGGGAAGGGACCGTTCTTTTTCACGCTGGGAGGAAGTAACCATTTTCGGCAGCGGGGCTCCCCACGCGGGGATTATGGCTTCCCTGCTGAACACCATACCCTATGAAATAACCTGTACTATCAACAAGCGGGTTCCCCGGGTATACATACAAGTTTAGGGAGGAATGCATGATAAAAAGCATATATCCGTGGAAATCACCCAAGGGGGATTTCCTGTGCGAAGACGAGGACGAAGACGAAGAGAAGGAGGATGCCGAAAAGCTTTCCGGCGCGGATCCGCTGATTGCCCGGATGCTGAAAACCCGGACCATACTGCTTTCCGGCGAGGTAAAAAAGGACCTGGCGGAACGGACCATCCGGCAGCTGCTGCTTCTGGAGGACGAAAGTGACGGGCCGATCCGTATTTTTATCGACTCCCCCGGGGGAGACGCGGACGCGGGATTTGCCATCTTCGACATGATCCGCTTTGTCAAAGCCCCGGTCTGGACTATCGGGATGGGGCTTGTGGCCAGCGCGGCGGCGATTATCCAGCTGGCCGCTCCCGTGGAACGGCGGGCGGGACTTCCCAACAGCCATTATCTTATCCACCAGCCCCTTTCGGGAATCCGGGGGGTGGCGACGGATATTGAAATCCACGCCCGGGAACTGGAAAAACTCCGGGAAAAGATCAACAAGCTGATTGCCGGGGAAACCGGAACCGCCCTGGAGCAGGTGGAAAAGGACACCGACAGGGATTTCTGGATGACCGCGGAAGAGGCGGCCCGTTACGGGCTTATCGCGAAAATAATCCAGCGCCGGGAGGAACTGACATGACCCGCGTAAAATGCCGTATCATTGCCCTGCTGTTTTCCGCCGCGGCCATTTCTGCCGCGGCGGATCCCCTGATTACTCCGATCATGATTTCCGTCCCGGGGGGAACCTTTTTTATGGGAAGCAGCGAAGGGTCTTTCAGGGTTACCGAACGGGTTCATGAAACGACGGTCCGCCCTTTCCTTCTGTCCGAAACAGAGGTAACCCAGGAACTCTACACCGAGGTGATGAATCAAAACCCCTCCCGGTTCAAGGGCAGCCAGCTTCCCGTTGAAACGGTAAGCTGGCTTGACGCGGTCCTGTTCTGTAATGCCCTCAGCCTCCGGTCGGGCCTTAGCCCCGCCTACACCGTGGAAAGCGGAAACGTCACCTGGAATCGGGAATCAAAGGGCTACCGCCTTCCCACCGAAGCCGAATGGGAATATGCCGCCCGGGGAGGAATCCACGGCGCGGCGGGTCCCATAGAAAAGGCCTACTTCGCCGGCGGGGACGCTTCCTCCAGTCCCCAGGACTACTGCTGGTTTTCCCTGAACGGGGCAAAAACCACCCATCCGGTAAAAAGTAAACTTCCCAACCAGCTTGGGTTTTACGACATGATCGGCAATGTCTGGGAATGGTGCTGGGACTGGTTTGCCGACTATCCCGAGGGGCCGGTCAGCGACTATCAGGGCAGCGCCGCCGGAAGACTGCGGGTATACCGGGGCGGAGCCTATCTTAACAACCTGAACCTGCTGCGAACCACCTTCCGCATCTCGGATTCGCCGGTCATAAAAGTCAACAGCCTGGGGTTCAGGATAGCCCGGAACGGTTAGGATCTATCCCGGGGTTTCCGCGGGATACCGTCTTTTTCTTCCATTCCGGCAGCAGGGATTCCGGCTCTTCCGCAAAGGCGCGGACCAGCAGTTCCGCCGCCGCTGTTAAGGATCCTTCCAGGATGTCTTTTTCGGAGAAGTCGGACAGCACCCAGCCGGCCACATCCCCCCCGGAACCCGGGGGGCCGCCTTCTCCGGGCAGACGGCCCGGAGGGCGGCCTATGCCTATACGGAGCCGCCAAAAATCAGCCGTCCCCAGTTCCGCCTTCATTGACCGCAGGCCGTTATGACCGCCCATGCCGCCGCCGTATTTAAGGGACACCGTGCCCGGCGGCAGTTCCAGCTCATCATGGACCGCGATAATCCCCCGGGGGGGAATTTTAAAAAAGGATGCCGCGGCGCGGACCGCCCGGCCTGAAAGGTTCATATAGGTTTCGGGCATAAGCAGATGAAGGGGCGGCAAATTCCCCGCCGGGGAAAAAGCGGACCCTGCGGTCCTTTCCAGGGACGCATAGCGGGATTTGAATTTTTTTTTCCAGGCAAGATCATTATAAAAGGGAAGTTTTTTTACCAGAAGCCGCCCCGCGTTGTGGCGGTTCCGCTCATATTCATCACCGGGATTTCCCAGAAAGACCGCCAGATCGAGCATTAAATCTTAAGATTATCTATATAGTGCTGCAGGGTATATTTGATAAACCGGTGTATAACAAGCTTGTGATCCGTATTCATTTTGGTGATATCAAAGAGGAATATCCAGACATTGTCCTGCCGTTTTCCCATTAAAACAGCGTCGGTCAGCACCAGGCCGCCCCGGAGTTTAAGCTGTACCTCCCTAAGCAGGGTATTGGGAGGAAGATCCGCGAAAGTATCAAACCGGGCGGCAATACCGGCGGCGCTGATATCAAGGATCTTGCCATAATAATAGCCGGTGCCGTTTTTGACATTCACCGTGGCGTTAATGTCCCCTTCGCAAAAAGCCCGGATATATTTACGCCTGCCCCGGGCTTCGTTGGCTTCCAGGGCCCCAAGCATAATCCGGGTACTTTCCCTGACCCCCAGTTTAAGCTGGATATACCCGCAGGGCAGGGCAAGGTCCATTAAATATTTCCGCATAAGATTCTGATCCGTGTTGTACGACAGGATTCCCAGCTTGCACTCCCTGGTCGCGGGGTTTTCCTGGATACCCCGGATGTAGGCTTCCCATTCCTTTTCCGCCATGCCGTCGTCAATGTTGATAAACATGATTGAATCGGGGAATTTGACCAGCAGTTTCAGGGCCCGTTTGTGGTCATACAGAACATAGGATTCAAACCCGGACATAATAAGAAGATCAAGCAGTTCATCCTGGATAACGCTGTGGGGATGGAGGATGAATATTTTTTTACCGGAAGCACTCTGTTCCATAGCCTATTCTAGCACAAAAACCCATAATTACAATAGAATAAACCCATGAATTCCGGCGCTGCCTTCAAAGAACTCTGTGATATCGTAGAAAAACTCCGGGGCGAGGGAGGATGCCCCTGGGACCGGGAACAAAGCCCCCATACCCTGCGGGGAGACCTTATCGAAGAGACCTACGAATGTGTCGAAGCCATCGACGAAAAAGATCCGTCCCATATCCGGGAAGAACTGGGGGATCTGTTTCTTCTGGCAACCATGATTTCCTATATGCACGAACAGATGGGGCTGTTTTCCGTCGCCGACGTCCTGTCCGGCATCTCGGCCAAGCTGATACGGCGGCATCCCCACGTATTCGGGCAAACGTCCCCCCGGGGTTTAACCCCGGCGGAAGCTGGAACGTCCGCCCCGGGCTTAACCCCGGCGGAGGTTGGAACGTCCGCCTCGGGCTTAACCCCGGCGGAAGTTGGAACGTCCGCCTCGGGCTTAAGCTCGGCGGAAGTTCTTGCTAACTGGGCCAGGATTAAGGTTGAGCAGGAAGGGCGAAAGCCGAAAGATTCGGTTCTGGATGAGGTTTCCCGTTCCCTGCCTCCCCTGGACCGGGCCTGGAAACTTCAGAAAAAAGCCGCCAAACAGGGATTCGACTGGCCCGATGTAAAAGGCATCTTCGACAAATTACAGGAAGAAACCGGGGAAATAAAAGAAGCCGCCAAGGCCGCCGCTTCCCTGGCGGAGGACACGGACAAACCGGATACAACGGGTAAACTGGAAGAAGAACTGGGGGACCTTCTTTTTTCAGCGGTTAACCTGTGCCGTTTTTTCGGGGTTGAACCTTCCATAGCCCTGCAGCGGGCCAATGCTAAATTCACCAAACGGTTTAAATACATAGAAACAAAAATGAAACAAGAAGGGCTGCCCATGGAGGCGGCAAATTTGGCCCTTATGGATCGTTACTGGACCGAAGCAAAACATCATCTGTTATAATCTGGAGCAGTTCCTGCCTGAAGGCTTTAAGATCTTTAATAAACCGGGCAAGTTTTTCCGGTTCGGTCCTGCCCTGCCGGACGGCCTCTTCCAGCTCCGCCGCGGCCGCCACCACGGCGGTGGCCCCCACGGTTTCCGAAGCGTTTTTCACTATCCGCAGGGTCGATTCATAACGGCCGCTATTCCCCGGTTCCGCGGAAGATTCCGCAGCCTGTACAAGGAAGCGCAGCCGGTATTCAATGTCATCGCAGTAAAGCTTAAGCAGCCGCACATATTCCCCAAACCCGGCGGTGCCTCTTTTTTCATCCAGGCCTTTTATCGCCAGCAGTACGCCGGACACCGCGTCTTTCCTGTCCCTGTCTTCCCGTCCCGCATCTTCCCCGTCTGCCGTCTGCCGTTTTGCTTCGGGGACCCATTTTTCCATGAGGGCGGCAAGGCTGCGCATATCCAGCGGTTTGGAAATATAATCGTTAAACCCCTGGCTTAAAAACATCTCCCTGACTCCCGCCGCCGCGTTGGCTGTCATGGCAATAAGGGGGATATTCCCGCCGTTCTCCAGGGCCCGTATCGCGGCGGCGGTTTCAACGCCGTCCATGCCCGGCATAATATGATCCAGCAGGATAAAGTCAAACTGTTCTTTTTCCACAAGCCCCAGGGCCTTCTTTCCGCTGGTACAATGGGTAACCTGTATGCGGTAAGGGCTCAGCAGGCCCCGGATAATCTTAATATTAACCCACAGATCATCCACCACCAGAACCCTGACTCCGGGGCAGACAAAAGAAGCCGCGGGGGAAGGGGCGGACAGGCCCTGCAGCAAACTGCCGGCCAGCGTCTTCTCCTCCGGCAGGGACCGGGAATCGGCAATCCGCTGAACGATGCGGGCGGTAAAAACAGATCCTTTCTGGTAAACGCTTTTGGCCGAAACATCCCCGCCCATGGTCTGGCAGAAACTGCGGGTTATCGAAAGCCCCAGGCCGCTTCCCTCAATACCGGCGTTCCGTTCCATGTCCAGCCGGATAAAGGTACTGAAAAGCTTGTCCATATCCTCTTTTTTTATGCCGATACCGCTGTCGCTTACTTCAATAAAAATCTCCGCCCGCCCGTTATCCGCCCGGCAGCTTACCGCCAGTTTGACAAATCCCCGGCGGGTATACTTGACGGCATTGCTAAGCAGATTAAAAAGTATCTGCCGGACCTTGGCCACATCCCCCAAAAGCACCGGGGGAATAGGGGGATCAAGCTCCGCCAAAAGCCGAATGGGCTTTCCATTCACATGGATCCGCATGATGCCCAGTACGTCGTTGACCAGGGAGGAAAGCTCATAGGGCGTTTCCACCAGCTGAAGAGTCCCCGACTCGATCTTTGAAAAGTCCAGAATATCGTTAATGATTGAAAGCAGGCTGGTCCCCGCCTGCCTGATATCCGAAAGATACTCCTCCGCCTGGGGGCACAGATTTTCCCGCAGAGCCAGTTCGCTCATCCCGATGATGGCGTTCATGGGGGTGCGTATTTCATGGCTCATCGCCGCCAGAAAATTGCTTTTGGCGGCATTGGCCTTCTCCGCCATTTCTTTAGCCCGGATTAACTCCGTGGCATCATGGGCAAGAACCGTATAGCCGTCTATGCTTTTCCCGTCAAAAACCGGAGTTATGTGAATACGGTAATGGCGGTGATCTTTTAACGCGGGGGGATGCACCGTAAATTCCAGCTCCAGAGGACCGGCGATAGTGCAGTGTTCCCGGAAAATCGGCTTTAACAAAAGGAAGTTCTCTCTGCCCGCATACCGGCAGATTCCGTCGGTAAGGGTTTTGCCCCGGATCATATCAAAATGGGGAATTTTAAAAAGTCTCAGAAGGGCGGTGGTGCAGTAACTGATGCGCCAGTTTTTGTCCAGCAGAATGATAATATCGGTACTGTTGTGCAGCAGCATGTTAAGGAATTTTTCCTGCCGGGATTTTTCTTCCTGGAGCATGGACAGAAAGCGAAGCTGAGCCCTAAAGGCCTGTTCCGAAAGCTCCATGATGGTCAGGAGGTTCCCAAGTTCCCGTTCCAGCTTTTTTATGTGCAGTTCCGGCCCGGTCATATAATACAAACGCTCAGGGAATAGTTAAGGAAACCGTTTACCATTTTTCCGACCGGGTTTACCATGGGGCAGAATTCGCCGGCGGAATAGGCAAAATGGTACGGCAAATTTTCAAAACCCGAGTTAATCGCCCGGATCTCCGCATAAGCATCGGAACCCAGGGTCCATCTGCGGGCGGCACAGGAAATGATCAGGGCCAGACTGCCCTCTTCCCCGGAGGCGATGTACTCCTGGGCTGTTTTTTTTGCGGATTCAATGACAAATTCCTTGTCACAGAACGAAATGCCCAGGGACGTATGGACAGGCATGGAGCCGCTGCACAAAAGTTCTTCGCCTTCATTCCTGAAAATAGTACGGATAAGCCTGGAACCGTCGCCGGTATACACAACCAGGGGAAAGGTGGCTATGCCAAGTAATTTTCCGTCCTCCGAAAGGCCGATGGATTCAAGGTACTGCATCGCGGGGATCCCGTTAATTTTTCGTATCCGGTTTTTGTAGGAATCGGTAATAAACGCCCGCTGGTGAATCATCCGCTCTTCCGGAATGGTGGAACAAAAAAACCGGGGATGAAGGTTTCCCCGGAAAGCAATTAACGCCAGCCTGTCCTTATATTCAACGCCGTTAAAACAGGTTTTGACATTGGTAAAATCCACGGTGTGGGTAAAGGCCGCGGAGCCGAAAACCGGAACGCCGCCGCTTAAGCTGTTCAGCGCCGCAAGATAATCGTCCCCCGTAACTTCCAGTAAATGGGGGGTCATAATAAAAAACAGGGCGGGCTTTTCGCCGGCGTCCCCCGCAAGCTGCCGGTAGAGCTTTTCTACCGGTACAAAGGGATCCTGGCTCAGGGGATCGCTTAGCCCCGCGGAAAAAGTACAATCATCACTGGTAAGGATCGTCAGGGTCAGGTTCATGCTTTCCCCGGAGCCCGGCACCGCCGAATTAGAGGTGGTTCCTCCCACAATGGGAAAATCGAACCGGGAGCAGAGTTTTTGCACCACCCCGGTCAGGGCAAAATCGCTGTAATAATACAGGATCCCCACCGAATGGCGGAACAGCCCCCCTTCCGCATCCAGCTGGTCATGGATCCGGGAAAGGGCCGCGTCCACATTATCGATTTCCGTTGTATGGGCAAAAAGCATTTTTATCATAACTATCCTACAGCTGACCAAAATTCATAAGTACCTGACGAAGCCTCTGCTCCAGTAATTTAAAGGAAAAGAAATGCTTCCCCAGCTCAAAATTTTTGGCTGTCATGATCTCTACCGCTTCCGGGCTGTCCAGGATGGCATTAACGGTATCCACCGTTTCCGGAGTAATATAGGTATCCATCACAACCACATCGAAATCCAGGGGCTCAATGTCCTGCTGAAATATGGAATACCGGTTCACCAGCATGGGTTTTCTAAACCACAGGGCTTCCAGGAACGCGTTGCCGAACCCCTCATAGGTTGAAGGATAGGTAACAAAATCCGCGTTCAGGTAACAGTCCCAGAGGCTGTACTTTCTTTCCCCCTTTTCGGAGAGGCCCCGTTCGGCGCCGATAATATCGGGCCGGACAATCACGTGGACCCCCAAAAGATCCGCGTAATCCATGGTCCGCTGGAAATACTCAGACCCTTCGTCCCGTTCCTGGTGGCTGATCAGCAGGTGGGCGCTTCTGCCCTTGAGCCGGGAAGCAAGCTCTATGGCATGCTCTATGCCTTTACGGGCAACCACCCTGGTGGGCTGAAGCAGCAGAAGTTCGCCGTCCCGCACTCCCAGATCCTCCCTCATGCGGAGGGCATAATCGTCCACGGAGGGAGGCTCCGAATCAAAGTCAAAGACATTGGGAATAATGGTGGAAGAAAGGCCGCAGCGGTAGGAAAGCTGCTGCCGGGCCTCGGAATTGATCACCACATGGTTGATGGTATGAAGCCGGGGGGGAAAGGACATGGAAAGATAGTCCTCGATACAGCTGACGGAAAAACGCTGCCGTTCCCAGGCAAAGTCGTGGTGGTGGGCTATGGCGGGAATGCCTGTTTCCGCGATAAATTCCGTTATGGCCAGTCCCAGGGGAATGTTCATGGGGATGGTCAGGGCGTTCTCCGCAATAATCAGATCAATGGCAAAGGTTTCGATAAAATCATACAGGGCCCGCTTAAGGCGGAACCGGACGGCCTGTATTTCCCCGGAAAGGCTTTCTGTTCTGACCGTGGAACCAAAACAGCGGTCCTGAATATCCAGAACATGGGGATGATTGAAAAAAGCTTCTTCCACCACCATGGACTTCTCCGCGTCCCAGTCCGAAAAACCGGAAAAAAAATAGCAGTCATAACCCATTTTTTCCAGGACCTGCCGCCATTTAACGGTTTCCAGGGATACCCC
Organism: Spirochaetaceae bacterium; assembly: GCA_031265015.1. Lineage (GTDB taxonomy): Bacteria > Spirochaetota > Spirochaetia > Treponematales > Breznakiellaceae > JAISBN01. The sequence goes on from JAISDG010000034.1 coordinate 9,166, forward strand.
GTCGGTTCCCTTAAACCGGGTGGAAACAAAACCGATCCTCCTAATCTCCGATGATCGTGTAAGATACATAGAGACAGTATACCCCCTTTACAGAAAAAATACCATCGGTTTTCAAAATTCACGGAGGCTTTTGGACCTTTAACCGGAGGAAGAACACAGGCTTCACCGGGCAAGTCCGGTACGGCCTGTGTCCCTCCGGCTCCCCCGCCGGTACGGCGGGGGTATGGTCACCGTTTTTTAGAAAGGCCTGTCGGCCAGGTACTTATATTCCCTGTAGATCCGGCCGGCCTGGGCTTTGGCCTTGGCCAGAAGGGCGTCGGCCCTGTCGGGGCTGGCGGCCTTTAAGCTTTTGAACCGGACTTCCTTATACATAAAGTCCTCCAGGGCCGTGGTGGGCTCCCTGGAATCCAGCTGGAAGGGATTTTTCTCCTGGTCCTTAAGACGGGGATCGTAACGGAAGAGGGGCCAGAGCCCGCAGGTAACCACCGCTTTTTGCTGATCAAGACCCTTCGACATATCAATGCCGTGGTTGATGCAGTGGGAATAGGCGATGATCAGCGAAGGGCCGTCATAGCTTTCCGCTTCCCTAAAGGCCTTGATCGTCTGGTTGATGTCCGCGCCCATAGCTATCTTTGCCACATAGACATACCCGTAGCTTATCCCCATGGCCCCCAGGTCTTTCTTGGTTATTTCTTTCCCCGCCGCGGCAAACTTGGCGATAGCCCCGACGGGAGTGGCCTTGGACATCTGGCCGCCGGTATTGGAGTACACTTCCGTATCCATACAAAGGATGTTGACGTTTCTGCCGGAGGCGATCACGTGGTCCAGGCCGCCGTAGCCGATGTCGTAGCCCCAGCCGTCGCCCCCCAGGATCCATACGGAGCGCCTGATAAAATGGTCCGCCAGGGAAAGAAGCATTTGGGCCAGGGGCTTGGCATCGCTTTTCAGAACCGCCTTGAGTTCGTCCACGGTTTTCCGCTGTTCTTCAATGGCCGCGTCGTCCTCCTGGGAGTTGGCCAGCAGTTTGTCAATAAGCGCCGGAGCAATCCCCCCGCTTTTGGCCTGGGCCGCCACTTCTTTTGCGTGGACGGCAAGCTTGTCGCTGGTAAGCCGCATGCCCAGACCGAATTCCGCGGCGTCCTCGAAAAGGGAGTTGGACCAGGCCGGACCCCGGCCGTCGGCCCGCCGGGCATAGGGGGTGGTGGGGAGGTTCCCGCCGTAAATGGAGGAGCACCCCGTGGCGTTGGCGATAACCGCCCGGTCGCCGAAAAGCTGGGAGAGGAGCTTTACATAGGGAGTTTCGCCGCAGCCCCCGCAGGCGCCGGAGAATTCAAAGAGGGGCCGCTTAAAGGCCAGTCCCTTAAAGGTGCCCAGGTTAAGTTCCGACGCGGGAACTTCCGGCAGCTGCTGGAAATAGTCCCAGGCTTCCGCCTGCTCGGCATGATAGCCCGGATCATCGGCATAGGACTTCCAGGAAAGGGCGCAGGGCTTGGCAGGATCTTTGGATACCGGACAGTTGGCGATACAAAGACCGCAGTCCATACAGTCTTCCGCGGCGATAATAAGGGTTACTTTCTTGTTATCCACCGGCTTTGGCTTAAGCTCGGCGGTCTTAAATCCCCGGGGAGCTTTTGCGGCCTCACCGGCCGAAAGGTACTTCATCCTGATGCAGGCATGAGAACACACCGCGGAACAGCGGCCGCACTGGATACAGACCGCCGGGTCCCAGGCGGGCACCCGTTCCGCCACGGCCCGTTTTTCGTACTGGGTGGTGGCGGTGGGAAAGGTTCCGTCCGCGGGAATCTTCGACACCGGAAGCTTGTCCCCTTCCTGAACGGACACCGCTCCGAGCACTTCCCGGATCCAGCTGTCTTTGGCGGTGGCAAAGGGCTTTTTCATGTGGAGGCTGCCTCCGGGAACGGAATAGGCGACCTCTTCTACCGCGTTCAAGGCCGCGTCCACGGTTTTGTAGTTTTTTTCCACGATGTCCGCGCCCTTCTTTCCGTAGGACTTTTCGATAAATTTCTTCATGTACTTGACCGCTTCGTCCTGGGGAAGCACCCCGGAAATCTTGAAATACGCGGCCTGCATCACCGTATTGATCCGGCTGCCCATGCCGGTGCTCCGGGCGATTTCCGCGGCGTCGATCACATAAAACTTAACCTTTTTGTCGATGATCCGCTGCTGGGCTTCCAGGGGGATTTCTTTCCAGACTTCCGCGGCCTTAAAGGGGCTGTTCAGAAGGAAGGTGCCCCCCTCCTTGATGTTTGCCAGCATGTCAAAGGTTTCCATGTAGGAAAACTTGTGGCAGGCCAGGAAGTCCGCTTTGGTGATAAGGTAGGGCCGGCGGATGGCCCCTTTGCCGAACCGGAGGTGGGATACGGTAAAGCCCCCGGATTTTTTCGAGTCGTAGGCAAAATATGCCTGGGCGTTCAGTTCCGGTTTGGCGTCCCCGATGATCTTTATCGAGTTTTTGTTGGCCCCCACGGTACCGTCGGAGCCGAGGCCGTAGAACATCGCCTCGTTGATCCCTTCTTCGGCCAGAACAAAGTGTTCGTCATAGTCAAGGCTTTTGCCCAGTACATCATCCTTGATGCCCACCACAAAGTTCGCGATCTTTTTACCCGGCAGGTTGTCAAACACCGCCCTGACCATGGCGGGGGTAAATTCTTTGGAACCCAGGCCGTAGCGGCCCCCCAGTACCAGGGGATAGTCCTTAAAGGGGGCGGCTCCACCGGCCATAACCTCGCCGATGGCGGTACGGACGTCTTCGTAGAGGGGCTCGCCCAGGGCGCCGGGATCCTTGGTCCGGTCCAGGACGGCGATGCTTTTGATCGTGGAAGGAAGGGCTTTGACAAAGGCGGAGGCGTCGAAGGGGCGGAAAAGCCGTACCTTCAGAACCCCGGCTTTTTCGCCCCTGCCGGTTAAATACTCCACCGTTTCTTCGCAGGTTTCCGCGCCCGATCCCATGATGACGATGACCTTGTCCGCGTCCGGAGCGCCAAAGTAATCAAAGAGACGGTAGGCCCGGCCGGTAAGGGCGGCGTATTTATCCATTTCCGCCTGAACGATGCCGGACACGGCGTCATAGTACTTGTTGACCCCCTCCCGGCCCTGGAAATAGGTATCGGGATTCTGGGCGGTGCCCCGGATCCGGGGATTTTCCGGGGTTAGTCCCCGCTCCCGGTGTTCCCGGACCAGGCTGTCGTCGATCATCTGTTTCATCACTTCGTAAGACACTTCCTCGATCTTCTGAAGCTCGTGGCTGGTGCGGAAGCCGTCAAAGAAATGGAGAAAGGGTATCCGGGACCGGAGGGTGGACGCGTGGGCAATCACCGCCAGGTCCATTACTTCCTGGACGCTGTTACTGGCAAGCATGGCCCATCCGGTCTGGCGGCAGGCCATGACATCCTGGTGGTCGCCGAAAATGGACAGGGAGCTGGCAGCCAGCGCCCGGGCGGCGATATGGAATACCGTGGGAGTAAGCTCCCCGGCGATTTTATACATATTGGGAATCATTAAAAGAAGCCCCTGGGAAGCGGTAAAGGTCGTGGAAAGGGCTCCGGTAGTCAGAGCCCCGTGAACGGCGCCGGCGGCCCCCGCCTCGGACTGCATTTCTACTACTTCCGGAATGGTTCCCCAGAGGTTTTTTCTGCCCTGGGCAGAAAACTCATCGGAAACTTCCCCCATGGGGCTGGAGGGGGTAATCGGATAGATGGCGATTACTTCGCTTAACGCGTGGGCTACATAGGCCGCGGCGGTATTGCCGTCGATCATGACCTTTTTATCTGACATGGTTCCTTCCTCAAAAGATTAGTGGATTTTTCTCAGTATAGCCTTCACGGAGTAAATATTCAAGCGCGGTTAAATATTCCTCTTCCGGTTTTTTTTAGTTGCCGGCTTCGTACACCACTTCGCCGCCGATAACGGTTTTTAAGGCGGTGATGTCTTTTATTTCAGCCGCGGGACAGGTCATGATGTCCCGGTCAAGAACCACAAAATCGGCGTATTTCCCCGCCTCCAGGGAACCCCTGGTTTTTTCCGCAAAGGCCGCATAGGCCCCCCAGATGGTAAAGGACCGCAGGGCTTCTTCCCTGGTCAGGGCCTGGTTTGAATACCAGCCGTTGGGGGGCTGGCCGTCCCGGTCCTGCCGGGTCACCGCGGCGTACAGGCCGTGGTAGGGATTCACCAGTTCCACCGGAGCATCGGAACCGTTGGCGATGATCCCCTTGTTTTCCAGGACCGTACGCCAGGCGTAGGAGGATTGAATCCGCCCGGGGCCGACCCGGTCTTCCGCCATGTTCATGTCTGAAGTCGCGTGGACCGTTTCCATGGAAGGGATAAAGCCGTATTCAATGGCCCGGGGAATATCCGCCGCGTCAACGATCTGGAAATGTTCAATCCGGAAGCGGTGATCCGTCAGGCCCAGCTCGTCGATAACCCGCTTTTGGACATCGATAACCTGGCGGATCGCCGCGTCGCCGATGGCGTGGGTTCCAATCTGGAATCCCCGGCCGGCTACCCGTTTTACAATCCGGTACATCTGGCCGTCATCCCACCTGCCGTTGCCCACATGGCCGGCCCGGTCGGAATAATCCCGGAGCAGCCAGGCGCTCCGGGAACCCAGGGAACCGTCGGATACCAGTTTTACGGCCGCCACCGAGAGTTTTCCGTCGTATAAATCCCGGACCGGCTCATTTCCATCGTTGATATATTTGATGTCCTCCCCCTCGGAAAGCATTTCATAGGCCCGCACTTTAAGGGTTCCGTCCGCATAGGCGGATTTTAATATCTTGATGCTGTTATAAGCGGCGCCGGCGTCTACCAGAGTAGTGATGCCGTAGGAAATGACCGATTGGCCGGCCAGGGTAAAACGGAACAGTTTCCGGGCATCCGAGGCGTCATTGGGGATTTTTGATTGCACCAGATTCGCGGCGGTATCGGTTAAAATACCCCATACCTCACCGTTGGGTTTTTTGAGAATTTCTCCCCCCTGGGGATTGGGGGTGTTTTTATCTATTCCCGCGATTTGAAGGGCCAGGGAATTGAACCAGGAGGAATGGCCGTCTACCCGGGCCAGGGAAACGGGGTTATTCGGGGCCACGGCGTCCAGTTCTTCTTTGGTGGGATAATCCTCACCCCACAGGACATTATTCCACCCCATGGAAACAATCCATTCGCCATCGGGGAGTTTGTCCGCCTCGGCCTTTACTTTGGCCAGGATTTCGGCCTTGGGCTTCTGGAAAATATCTATCCGGTCCAGGGCCTGGCCCAAGAGAAGGTAGTGCATGTGGCTTTCAATAAGGCCGGGGATGACGGTTTTGCCCCCCAAATCTACCGCCGGAGAACCGGACCGGTACTTCTTTTGGGCGGTGGCGTCATCTCCCGCATACAGTATCCTGCCGTCCTTGACCACGATACTGGAAGCCCTGGCAAAGGTTTCGTTGACGGTATACACATTTCCGTTTATATAAATGGTATCCGCTTCCGCCACGGCGTACAGGGAATGCAGAATCGCCATTCCGCCCAGCGCAATCAATACTGTCACCAGTATCCGGTAAAAAAATTTCATAACCTCATTCCTTTTAGTGTGTTTACTTTTCTAACATATTTAGGCAAGTTCTGGAAGAGCCGGAGGAAAAACAGTAAACGCACATGGCGCCAGTCACCGTCCTGGAATCCCTGTCTGTAGTGTTCGGATGGTCCGCAGTCAAGAATTCTTTCTTCGGGCAGCGCAGGGCTGACGCCTTGACCAGGTTCTCCCGGCGGACTAGAGTAATAAGAAATGTTTACCCTTCATCCCTGTGCCGCGGGATGCGGCAGAACGGCTATTTCCGGCTCCCATCTGTGCGCCGTTCACGCCGCGTCGGCGCAAGACGAAGCCCGCCGCATAGGGAATTATATTCTGGAACACACGATCATCAAGGACATGAACGCGCCGGGGCTTAACTTTATCAGTACGGACTTTTCCAACCGCACCTTTTACGGCTGTAATTTTATGGGTTCATCCTTTTCCATGTGCCTCTTTACCGGTGCAGTGATGCGGATGTGCTTTTTTGATTTTGCCCGGTTTACCAACTGCGATTTTTCCAGGGGGGATCTGCAGTTTCTCTCCTTTGCCGGTTCCGCCATCAGGAACTGTACCTTTGAAAATTCCGAGCTTGTCCACCTTAATTACGGGGGAGCGGTCATCACCGACGTGACCTTTAACAATTCAAACCTGTACAATTCCCGGTTTATCGAAGCGGAACTATCCTCCAGCGATTTTATCGACTGCAACCTGAAAAAAGTTTTTTTTCTTAATACAAATCAGGAAAACCTTAACTTTAAATCCTCCAATACCGCCGAAGCGGTTTTTGAACAGGAGGAAACGTGAAGATCTTTATCCATTACTGCCCCTACGGTTTCAGCAACTGCTATATTCTCGGTACGGACATGGAAGACGGGGACGTTCCCAGGGACGCGGTGGTGGTAGATCCGGGAAGCATGGAAGAACCCATGCTGCACTTTATCGAACAGCACGACTACAAACTGCGGGGGGTTCTGATAACCCACGATCATCTGAAACATGTACACGGACTAAGGACCCTTAAGCGGATCTACGACGTGGATGTTTACGCGGTTAATCCCCTGGTAAGGGACTACAAAACCCGGGTTGTCCGGGACGGGGACGTCCTGACCCTGGGGGAAATTACCGTCACGGTCATTACCATACCGGGCCATTCGGCGGATTCCGCGGTGTACAGGATTAATCAGACCCTCTTAACCGGCGATACCATTACCGCGGGCCTTTTGGGAAGCACCACCAGCAGCTACGGAAGGACCAAACTGATGTCCGCGTTACGGAGCAAAATCCTCTCCCTGCCGGGAACTTTTATCCTGCTCCCCGGACACGGCCCCCCTTCAACGCTGGAGGCGGAACGGCGCTACAACGCGGGGATAAAGGCCTACGAGCAAAATAAGATCAAAAGGCCCCGGTTCAGGCTGGATTTCTACTAAAGGCCTTTCTGCTAAAGGCCTTTCTGTTAAAGGCCTTTCTGTTAAAGGGCTATGATGTTCCGGGCGACAAGCTGGGCAATTTTGTACTTTCGTTCCAGGGTTAATTCACCGCTTTCCCGCAGAAAGGTTTCAAGTTCCGCCGCAAAGGATTCCGGCAGGACGGGCAGTTCCACAACCTGCCGGTAATAGGCCTTGTGGGAAGGCTCAAAACGCCGGTTAATGCAGAAGAGGGCAAGGCACGCGCTTTTGATAAACAGGGCGGAGGAAATCAAATAATGAAATTCGTCGTCGTTGATCAGCGCCGCTCCAAGATCGCTTAGGTAATGCTCCATCCTGGACTGGCTTGCGTCCCGCATCTGGATCCAGAAATCATCATCCAGCCCAAGAAGTCTTTTCCGGATATCCTTTACCCATCCGGTCCTGGAAAAAAGAATATCCCCCTGGGCCAGGCGGTAATATCCGTAGGTCCCCGAATCCTTGATAAGCCACAGGGAATCGTGCTTTGATTCGGCGATGCTTACCAGCTCTTCGATTTTGCCGGTGGATTTGAATTCCAGGCGGACGGGGAGAGACCCTACCAGAAAACGATCCTTGTTGCCCTGGTGGGAGGTTTCAAAAGCCGCGGCGTCGGAACCGTAAATGGCCCAGCGTTTTTCCGGGGGGGGAACTTCCCCGTTATGGTAGACGTCAAGGATCAGGGCAAAGTAGGGATTAAGCGTATCGGAATCCGCGGCTTCGTTCAATGAGATACATTCAACCTGGGGCCACTGCGAAAGGACGGACACAAACCGGTCGGAAAGTTTTTTGGTCTTATACTTCATAATACATCCAGTGTATCATGACCGGAAAGCTATGGAAACTACCGCGAAAAACAGCCCGGACCATTCCCTTCACCTGGTGGTCCTGGTTCCGCACCGGGACTGCCTGCCCCTGCTGGACGAGTACCGCCGGGCCCTCTTTGCCGCGGGCCTGGCGGGGGCCTGGTCCTTCCCCCCAGTTGCGCCCATCGCTTTGTTGGGGGCCCCCCTTCCGGCAGGGACCTTGAAGGCCCTGGCCGCGGAACTGCGGAGACTGCTGGGAAACCGGAAGATCGTTTCGGGCCCCGCCGCGGGATGTGTGGCGCCGGGAAAAACCGCCGGCGGAGCAAGCCGGGGGATCCGGCTTTTCGGCCCCGTCCTGGATCTGCCGTGGCTGCCGTGCCTATCGCGGCTATCGCTTGCGGAAGAAACGCTGTTCCCCTGGGAAAAGCCGGTCCTTGCGCCGGCGGTCCTGGACCCCCGGGAAAGGGTCCCGGATAAACACATTCCGCTTGCCCTTTCCTTCAGGGCCGCCGCCCTGGCGAACCTTGTTCTGAGGCCCGCTTCCTGCGGCGAAGCGGGGTATTCTTTTGCCTGGGAAACGGGCCCCCTTTTCTGGCTGCCCAAACCGTGACCGCCCCATTCCGCGCCGCCATTGGCGCCGCCACCGGCGCCGCCGCCGGCAGGCTGCTCCTTGACGTAAAGGCCGTACCGGGGGCCTCAAAGACGGAAATAGCCGGCCTCAGGGACGGGCGGCTCCGGATCCGCGTTGCCGCCGCCGCGGAAGGCGGCAAGGCCAACGCCGAACTGATTGCTTTTCTGGCAAAAGCCCTGGGCTGCGCCAAAAAAGATATTGTCCTTTACAGCGGGGAAAAGTCCCGGTTAAAGACCCTCGCCCTGCCGCCGCGGTTGAAGGACCGGGCGGAACTGCTTGCGGCGGCCCCCCGCGCCGAAACGTGAAGTCGAAATGTTAGCTGCTTCTTGCAAACCACTATATCGCTTTGACAGTTGACAACCATTCTTTCTATATGCTACCGTATGTCCATGCTAAGTGCAGGCCAAAAAAGCTCCGGGGTACAACCTGACGGCTTTATTATGGATGTAAGGGATGCAAAAAATCTGAAAAATAGCTTTGCTTTAGGCGCTGTGATCATGGCAGTCCACCAAAGGTGGACTGGATACAGTTTTGCAAAGCAAAACTTTTATCCTCAAAATTCGCCATGGATGGCGAATTTTGAGGAA